>NZ_JBJZOG010000086.1:0-27709 GCF_047200535.1 Micromonospora mangrovicola
CCTCCGCGCGCGCCAGCTCGGCCGCGCTCGGTTCGCCCGCGCCCGTCGGCTCGTCTTCCATCGCGGTCCCCGTCGGGCTGCCTCCGGTCGCCGCGGAGATCCTGGCGGAATTCGGCCCCTCCACGGGCCACTCTCTTACAAGATCCGCGGATGGGTCCGGCGCCGCGTCGGGGGCCGGCTGGGGGTCGGCGGTCGGGGTGGGCTCGGGCTTCGGTGGGGTGGGTCGCTCCCACGGGGGGACCCAGGCGGCGGCCTGGTCGGCCAGCGAATCGCGGCGCTCCTCGTCGCTCATCGGGTCACTCCTGAATCGGTGCGGGGTCGTCCGCCGAGGCGGGTGGGGCGTCGGCCACCGGCACGTCGGCCGCCGGGGCGGGCGGGGCGGCCGGCTCCGGGGAGCCGGCGTACTCGTCGATGGTCAGTTCGGTCTCGCCCTCGGCGGGGCCGGTCCACCGCACGGTCAACTCCTCCAGCGCCTGCTCCTGGACGAAGGCGACCAGCCCCTGCCGGTAGAGCTCCAGCAGGGCCAGGAAGCGGGCCACCACCTCCAGGGTGATCTCGCAGTCGGCGCAGAGCAACGAGAAGGTGGCGGTGCCGGCGCGGCGCAGCCGCCCGGTGAGGATCTCGGCGTGCTCCCGGACGCTGACCCGGACCATGTGCACGTGGGCGATCGACACCTCGGGCACCGGCTTCGGGGTCATCGCCTTCAGGGCGAGCTTGAGCAGCCGCTCCGCGCCGATCCCGAGCACCAGGTCGGGCAGGGCCTCGGCGTACCGGGGTTCCAGGGTGACCGCGCGGGGGTAGCGGCGACCGCCGACCGACTCCAGCTCGGCCAGGTGCGCCGCCGCCTCCTTGTACGCCTTGTACTGCAGCAGCCGGGCGAAGAGCAGGTCCCGCGCCTCCAGCAGGGCCAGGTCCTCCTCGTCCTCCACCTCGGCGGCGGGCAGCAGCCGGGCCGCCTTGAGGTCGAGCAGGGTGGCCGCGATCAGCAGGAACTCGCTGGTCTCGTCCAGGTCCCACTGGTCGCCCATCGCCCGGATGTACGCGATGAACTCGTCGGTGACCTTGTGCAGGGCCACCTCGGTGACGTCGAGCTTGTGCTTGCTGATCAGCTGGAGCAGCAGGTCGAACGGGCCGGTGAAGTTGTGCAGCCGTACGGTGAACCCGCTGGCCTCCTCGACGGTCGCCGCGGCGGCGGGGACCACGCCGTCGGCCTCGGCCGCCAGCTCGGCGGTCACGGCTTCGCCGGTGCCGGGCCGGGCAGGCGGGTCGAGGGGCGGTGCGGTCACCGGAAAACCGTAGTCCACGGTCCGGACACCCGGTGTTCGCCCCTACCGGTCGGCCTGGGCGGCGATCACCTCGCGGGCCAGTTGCCGGTAGTTGCGCGCGCCGGAGGAGGCCGGGTCGAGGGTGGTGATCGGGGCGCCGGCCACGGTCGACTCCGGGAACTTCACCGTCTTGGTGATCACGGTCTGGTAGACCTTGTCGCCGAACGCCTCCACCACCCGCTGCAGCACCTGCCGGCAGTGGGTGGTGCGGGAGTCGTACATGGTGGCGAGGATGCCCTCGAGCTCGAGGTCGAAGTTGAGCCGTTCGCGCACCTTGTCGATGGTGTCCAGCAGCAGCGCGACACCGCGCAGGCTGAAGAACTCGCACTCCAGCGGGATGAGCACGCCGTGCGCCACGGTGAGCGCGTTGATCGCCAGCAGGCCCAGCGAGGGCTGGCAGTCGATCAGGATGAAGTCGTACTCCTTGCGGATGGTCTTGAGCACCCGGGCCAGGGCCATCTCCCGGGCGACCTCGTTGACCAGCTGGATCTCGGCGGCGGAGAGGTCGATGTTGGCCGGCAGCAGGTGCAGCCCGGCGACATCGGTCTTGATCAGGACGTCCTCGGCGGTGATGTCGTCCTGCATGAGCAGGTTGTAGACCGACAGGTCGAGGTTGTGCGGGTTGACCCCGAGACCGACCGAGAGGGCGCCCTGCGGGTCGAAGTCGACCAGCAGTACCTTGCGGCCGTACTCGGCGAGCGCGGCGCCGAGGTTGATGGTCGTCGTGGTCTTGCCGACGCCGCCCTTCTGGTTGGCCATCGCGATGATCCGCGCCGGGCCGTGCCGGTCGGTCGGCATCGGCTCCGGGATCGGCTTGCGCATGGTGTAGGCGGCCGGGTCGGCCGGGCCGAGGTCCCCGCCCAGCGACGCCTGCTGCTCACGGAGCTCCGACGTCCAGGTCTCGGCACGGTCCTCGTTGCCTGCCATGTCCTCGTTGCCCCCTCCCGACGACCACCCGGCGTCGGAGCCGTCCGACGTCCCTCGTGGCGCCGTTGCGCACCCTGCGGTTCGTCGCCCCTTGAGGTCCGCGCCGATGCCGACTGTACGCCACCCGCCAGCAGCGCGTTCGGTACCGGGTCGGCGTGTCGGCCCACCGGGGCGGGCACCGCGTCCGAAGAGGTCAGCCGCGGGCCCGCGGGTGCGCGGTCGCGTAGACCTCACGCAGCCGTTCCACGGTGACCAACGTGTACACCTGGGTGGTGGTGACCGAGGCGTGGCCGAGCAGTTCCTGCACCACCCGGACGTCGGCGCCGCCGTCGAGCAGGTGCGTGGCGTACGAGTGGCGCAGGGTGTGCGGGGAGACCGCGTCGCCGCCGGTCACCGGCAGGCCGGCCCGCTCGGCCGCGCCGCGCAGCACCGCCCAGGCGCCCTGCCGGGTCAGCGGGCCGCCCCGGGCGTTGACGAAGACCGCCGCAGTGCCCCGGCCGGCCGCCGTCAGCGCCGGGCGCCCCCGCACCAGCCAGGCGCGCAGCGCCTCGACGGCGTACCCGCCCACCGGGACCAGGCGGGTCTTCCCGCCCTTGCCGCGCAGCAGCACCGCGCCCTCGTCGAGGTCCAGGTCGTCCACCGCCGCGCCCACCGCCTCGGAGATGCGCGCCCCGGTCCCGTACAGGAACTCCAGCAGCGCCCGGTCGCGCAGCGCGCGGGGCGCCGCGTCACCGGTGGCGGTGACCGGGCCGGCGGTCTCCAGCAGGCGGAGCACGTCCTCGACGGGGAGCGCCCGGGGCAGCCGGCGCGCCGGTGTGGGCGGGCGGACGTCCCGGGCCGGGTCGCCGCCGGCCATCCCCTCGCGCAGCGCGAAGCGGTGCAGGCCGCGGACGGCGCTGGCGGCGCGGGCGGCGGAGGAGACCGCGAGCGGCGGGTGGTCGGCGTCGCCGGCGCGCAGCCGGGCCAGGTGCCCCTCGACCTCGGCGGGCCCGACGGTGGCCAGGTCGGTCACCCCGGCGGCGGCCAGGGTGGCGAGGTAGCGGTCCAGGTCCCGGCGGTACGAGGCGAGGGTGTTCGTGGAGAGTCCACGTTCGACGGTGAGGTGATCCAGGTATCCCCGCACGGCACGGCGCAGGGCCGGCGCGGGCTCCCCGCCCGCGCCGGCCCCTTCCGTGGTGGTGGTCAGGTCGCCACCCCTCAGCCGAGCACCTCGGCCAGCGGCAGCACGTCCATGCCGTGCGCCTCGGCGACGGGGCCGTAGACGACCCGGCCGGCGTGGGTGTTCAGGCCCAGGGCGAGGGCCGGGTCGTTGCGCAGCGCCTGCCGCCAGCCCTGGTTGGCCAGCTCCAGGGCGTACGGGAGGGTGACGTTGGTCAGCGCGTGGGTGCTGGTGTTCGGCACCGCGCCCGGCATGTTCGCGACGCAGTAGAAGATCGACTCGTGCACCTTGTAGACCGGGTCGGCGTGCGTGGTGGGGCGCGAGTCCTCGAAGCAGCCACCCTGGTCGATGGCGATGTCGACGAGCACGCTGCCCGGCTTCATCCGGGAGACCAGCTCGTTGGAGATGAGCTTCGGGGCCTTCGCGCCGGGGACCAGCACCGCGCCGATGACCAGGTCGGCGTCGAGCACGGCCCGCTCGATCTCGTACGCGTTCGAGGCCACGGTCTGCAGGTGGCCCCGGTAGATGGCGTCGGCCTGACGCAGCCGGGCCACGTTCTTGTCCAGCAGCAGCACCTCGGACTGCAGGCCGAGGGCGATCGCGGCGGCGTTCATGCCGGACACGCCGGCGCCGATGACCACGGTCTTGGCCGCGTACACCCCGGACACGCCGCCGGGCAGCACGCCCCGGCCGCCGCCGGTGCGCATCATGTAGAAGGCGCCCACCTGCGGGGCGAGCCGGCCGGCCACCTCGGACATCGGGGCGAGCAGCGGCAGGGAGCGGTCGGGCAGCTCGACGGTCTCGTACGCGATGCCGGTGACCTTGCGGTCCACCAGCGCGTCGGTGCACTCCCTGGAGGCGGCCAGGTGCAGGTAGGTGAAGAGCACCTGCCCCTCGCGCATCCGGTGGTACTCCTCGGCGATCGGCTCCTTGACCTTGAGCACCAGCTCGGCGGCGTCCCAGACCTCGTCGGCGGTGGCCAGGATCTTCGCGCCGGCGGCGGCGAACTCGTCATCGGTGATGCTGGAGCCGACACCCGCGCCGGACTCGACGAAGACCTCGTGGCCGTGGCGGGTGAACTCGTTGACGCCCGCGGGCGTGATCGCCACGCGGTACTCGTGGTTCTTGACCTCGCGTGGGATTCCGACCTTCACGATGCAGACACCTTCCTTCGGGGCTGCTCACCCCCGACTGCTCGGCGCCGCGGCGGCCCCATTGCCGACGCGGTCCACCGGTCCCGCCGGCGGCAGTCTAGGCGCGTGGAAAGTGCCCGGAGGCCAGCACAGTGACATCCGGTGCCCGGTCGTCCTGACGATGTGTCAGGCATGGACCGGGCTGGGCGGTGGAGACCGCCTCGGCCGTCAGGACAATGTTCGGTAAATATCGTCCCACCGTCGGGGCGGCGGTGCGGACAGGACAGCAGTGGATCACTAAGGTGTCGGCTCATGACCACTCCTCCTTACCAGCAGTACCCCCAGGGCGTCTCCGACAAGAGCAAGGTCGTCGCGGGCATCCTGCAGATCCTTCTTGGCGGTTTCGGTGTCGGCCGGTTCTACATGGGCGACACCAAGACCGGCGTGATCCAGCTCGTGGTGACCTTCGTGACCTGCGGCTTCGGTGCGATCTGGGGCCTCATCGACGGCATCCTGATCCTGGTCAACGGCGGCGTCGACGGCCAGGGGCGTCCGCTGCGCGACTGAAGGTCGGAACACGAAGGGGCCGCGCGGTGCTGAGCACCGTGCGGCCCCTTCGTCGTGCCGGATCCCGCTCAGCGGGGCAGCGGCGCCTTCGGACGGCGCAGCTCGGCGAAGCCGGTCTCCCGGGCCCGGGCGGCGGCGAGCAGCCCGGCCACGCAGGAGGCGTTGGTGATTTCCCCGGCGAGCACCATCCGGACCGCCTCGTCGAGGTCGACCCGGACCACCTGGAGGTCGGCCTCCTCCTCGGTGCGGTCGTGCCGCTGGTCGGCGGGCACGTCGGCGAGGTCGCGGGCCAGGAAGACCCGGACCACCTCGTTGGTGAAGCCCGGCGAGCTGTGCAGGTCGACCAGGACGTCGACGGCGCCCGCGGTGAGGTCGGCCTCCTCGGCCAGTTCCCGCCGCGCGGCGGCGGCGAGGTCCTCGCCGCGCACGTCCATCAGCCCGGCGGGCAGCTCCCACAGGTGCCGGCCGACCGGGTGCCGGTACTGCCGGATCAGCACCACCTGGCCCGCGTCGTCGAGCGCCACCACGGCGACCGCGCCGACGTGCGTGACCCAGTCGCGGGAGGCGGTGCCGCCGCCGGGCATGGTGACGTCGTCGCTGACCACCGAGAAGATCCGGCCGGACCAGATCTCCCGGTGGTCGGTCACCTCGTACCGGTGCTCGACGCCGCTCACGCCGCCACCCCGCCGCTGAGCCGCATGCTCCGCCCGCTCATGACGCGGACGCCGCCTTCGCCGCGGCGGCGGTGCCGTTGCGGCTCGCCTTCTTCGCCCCCGCGGTGTCCGCCAGGTCGACCGGCAGCTGGTCGGCCTCGGAGTACGCGACGGCGGCCTCGACGAACGCGGCGAACAGCGGGTGCGGCCGGGTCGGCCGGCTCTTCAGCTCCGGGTGCGCCTGGGTGGCCACGAAGAACGGGTGCAGGCTGCGGTCCAGCTCGATGAACTCGACCAGGCGGCCGTCCGGCGAGGTGCCGGAGATGTGCAGGCCGGCCTTGGTGAGCTGGTCGCGGTAGGCGTTGTTCACCTCGTACCGGTGCCGGTGCCGCTCGCTGACCTCGGTGCTGCCGTACGCCTCGGCGACCAGCGAGCCCTCGGTCAGCTTCGCCGGGTACGCCCCGAGCCGCATGGTGCCGCCCAGGTCGCCCCGGCCGGCGACGATGTCCTCCTGGTCGGCCATGGTGGCGATGACCGGGTGCTTGGCCTCCTCGTCGAACTCGAGGGAGTTCGCCCCGTCGAGGCCGGCGAGGTGGCGGGCCACCTCGATGGTCATGCACTGCAGGCCGAGGCAGAGGCCGAGCAGCGGGATGCCGTTCTCCCGGGCGTACCGGGCGGTGCCGATCTTGCCCTCGATGCCCCGCACGCCGAAGCCGCCGGGGATGACGATGCCGTCCACGCCGGCCAGGGCGGCTGCCGCGCCGGCCGGGGTGACGCAGTCGTCGCTGGGCACCCAGCGCAGCTGCACCCGGGCCCGGTGGCCGAAGCCGGCGGCCCGGATCGCCTCGCTCACCGACAGGTAGGCGTCGGGCAGGTCGACGTACTTGCCGACCAGCGCCACGGTCACCGTGTGGCGCGGCTGGTGCACCCGGTCCAGCAGGTCGTCCCAGCTGGTCCAGTCCACGTCCCGGAAGGAGAGGCCGAGCCGGCGCACCACGTACGCGTCGAGGCCCTCCCGGTGCAGCACCTTCGGGATGTCGTAGATGCTCGGCGCGTCCGGGGCGGCGGTGACCGCCTCCCGGTCCACGTCGCAGTAGAGGGAGAGCTTCTCCTTCACCTTGTCCGGGATGTCCCGGTCGCAGCGCAGCACCAGGGCGTCCGGCTGGATACCGATGCTGCGCAGCTGCGCCACCGAGTGCTGGGTCGGCTTGGTCTTCAGCTCGCCCGACGGCGCCAGGTAGGGGACCAGCGAGACGTGCAGGTAGAAGCAGTTGTCCCGGCCCAGGTCGTGCCGGACCTGGCGGATCGCCTCGAGGAACGGCAGCGACTCGATGTCGCCGACCGTGCCGCCGACCTCGGTGATCACCACGTCGGGGACCTGACCCTCGGGGTCCGGCTCGGCCATGCCGAGGATCCGCGACTTGATCTCGTTGGTGATGTGCGGGATGACCTGGACGGTGTCGCCCAGGTACTCGCCGCGCCGCTCCTTGGCGATCACGTCCGAGTAGATCTGCCCGGTGGTGACGTTCGCCTTGCCGGACAGGGCCCGGTCGAGGAAGCGCTCGTAGTGGCCGACGTCGAGGTCGGTCTCGGCCCCGTCCTCGGTGACGAAGACCTCACCGTGCTGGAACGGGTTCATCGTCCCGGGATCGACGTTGAGGTACGGGTCGAGCTTCTGCATCACCACGCGCAGCCCGCGCGCGGTCAGCAGATTGCCAAGGCTGGAGGCGGTGAGGCCCTTACCCAGCGAGGAGGCGACGCCCCCGGTGACGAAAATGTGCCTGGTCGTCCGTGCTGAAGGGGCCAAGGCCTGCTCCCGTGTCGTCCGTAGCGGTCGTGCGAACCGCCGTGCCGATCAGCCAAGTGATCACGCGATCCACGGGATTCCACGGTAACACCTCATCCGGCCCGGACCTGCGTCGCACCCGCCGTCGTCGCACGTGAATCCGGTTCCGGCTCAGCCGGCGGGCACCCGCGTCGATGCCGGGCGGGCCTGGGCCGGCACCCGCGCCGGGCGGGCGGCGTCGGCCGGCCCGCGCGACGGCTCCGAATTCTCCTGGGCCCCGGCCGGGCCGGTCGGCCCCGCGGCCGGACCGGCGTCGGCGTTCGGCCGGGCGGGTCCGTCCGGCTCGGCCGGGCGGCCGGTACGGCCGCCGTCCGGGTCGTCCCCGGTGGGGCCGCCGGTCGGCTCCTCCTCCCCCGGCCGCCCGCCGCCGGGCTGGGTGCGGTCGGTGGAGTGGTCGAGCACCCGCAGGGCGGCCAGGGCCGCCATCGGCACCACCAGGGCGCCAGCCGACCCCGCCACGTCCAGGGCCGAGCCGCCGAGCACGCCGCCGAGGCCGGCCGCCACGCCGGTGCCCGCCATCGCGGCCCGGATCGCCGGGTAGATGCCGAACAGCCGCAGCAGCCCGCCCCAGGGCTGGTAGAGCGCGAGCCAGACCAGCGCGGCCCCGGCCAGGGCCAGCACGGTCAGCGGGCTGTCCACCAGCGTCTGCACGTTGGCGCTGCTGGCCCGGTGGACGGTGAGCCCGCCCGTGCCGTCGCTCAGGGCGGCGAGGAACCGCCCGACGCTGCCCCGCTCGGCCTCCGGCCGGTGCAGGTCCACCACGGCGAAGCCGATGGTCACCGCCAGGCCGGCCATGGTGGCCCAGGCCAGCCGGCTGATGGTCAACCAGCCCCCGGAGCAGATCGCGGCCGCGACGCTCACCCCGGCGGTGAGCGCGATCGCGCCGATCGAGTCCGACCCCAGGTAGGGGCTGCCGACGATCACCACGGCGGCCCCGCCGACGGTCACCATGACCAGGGGCCGCCAGGGCCGGCGGACCCGCTGGGCGAGCCAGCCGCCGCAGAGCAGCGACCCGGCGATGAACACGCCCAGCCCCACGGTGCCGAGGCCGGCGTACCGGCCGCCCTCCAGCGACGAGTAGCCGACCACGCCGTTGAGCTGCAGCCGGGAGCCGGTGACCACGTCCACGCCGACGACCAGGGTGGCCAGGCCGGCGACCGCGCCGAGCGGGCCGAGGGTGCCGCCGTACCCGGGGCTGAACCGGACCGCGGCCGTGCCGCCGACGATCAGCAGCACGGTGACCACGCCGAACCACCAGCCGGCGTGCGATCCACGCCACCAGGGCGCCGCGTCGGCGAGCAGGGCCGCCGGCACCGCCAGCGCGGCGGCGATCAGCAGCAGCTCGACCACCGCCACCACCCGCCGGGACACCGGTTCGGGGCCGTGCGGGCCGGCGTGCCGGCGGGCCCGGCGCAGCAGCGGCAGCACCGCGACGGCGAGGGCCACCTGGGCGACGGCGAGGAGCGTGAAGAACCAGCTGGCCACCTGGCGCTGCGCGGCGGCCTCCCGGTCGGCGTCGGCCGGCTGGTCGATCGCGGTCCGCAGGTCGGCCGGGCGGCCGCCGACGGAGACCGCGGGACGGCCGAGGAAGAGCCGCTCCGGCATCGGCCGGCCGAGCGCCGCGAGGGCCGTGGGTGCCAGGTCGACCAGTTGCAGGTAGCCCTCCCGCGCGGTGCTCGGTGAGGTCAGCCAGCCACGCTCCCAGCCGGGGCCGTCGGCGATCGCCACGTGCAGCCGGGAGGGCGCGTCGGTGTCGGAGACGCCGGCGACCATCACCAGCGAACGGGGTGGCCGGGCGGCGAGTACCCGGGCGAGTTGGGCGTCGGCCTGCCGGACCTGGGCGGCCCGGACCGCCGGGTCCACGCCGTCGACCGTGCCCAGGTCGACGATGCTGAGCACGCACGAGCCGAGCAGCTTGGCCGGGTCGGCGGGGAGGACCGGCGCGTACCGGTCGACCCGGCCGAACGGTCGGGCGGCGGCCACCGCCCCGCCCGGCCCGACCGCCACCGAGCAGCGGACGGACTCCGACAGTGCGCCGGGCGTCGCGCCCCAGGAGAGCTTGTCCTGGTTGTACGCCACGACGCTCTCCTGGTCGGGCAGGTTCGCGCCGATGCCGTCGGGCTGCTCGATGGTCACCCCGGTGGCCGGGCAGTCGCCCACCCGGGGATTGCCCTGCCAGGCGGCGAAGCTGCCCGCACCGAGGGTGAGCCAGCCGTCCACCGGGCAGGTGGGTCGGTGCGCGGAGCGTACCGAGAGGGAGCCGATGGAGCCCTGCTCGGCCATCCGCCACAGGGTGGGGGTGGTCTGCGGGTCGACGTCCTCCCAGCGCAGCCCGGCCACCCCGGCCAGCACCACGAAGTCGGCGCTGCGCCGCGGGCCGCCGTTGTCCGGGCGGGCCGCCAGCGCGGTGATGCCGAGCGCCACCACGACCAGGGTCAGCAGGGCCGGGGTGAGTCTGCGCAGCATCACCGGGTCCTCATCGACGGCTCGGGGGCCAGCTCGGCGTAGAGGTCGGCCAGCGCGGTCACGGTGTCCGCCTCGGTCGGCCAGGTCGCGGCCCGGGCGGCGCCCCGGCGGCCCAGGTCGGCCCGGCGGGCCTCGTCGTCCAGCAGGTCACGGACGGCCGCGTCGACCGCGTCGACGTCGCCCGCCGGCACCAGCACCGCGGCGTCGCCGACCAACTCCGGCAGCCCGCCCACGGCGGTCGCCACCAAAGGTACGCCGGCGCTCAGCGCCTCCTGGGCGAACAGCTGCCGGGCCTCCCAGTCGCTGGTCACCAGCGCCAGGTCGGCCCCGGCGAGCAGGTCGGCCACGTCGGTGCGGTGCCCGAGCAGGGTCACCGGGGCCCGGGCCGCGGAGATCCGCGCGGCGAGTTGCAGGTACGCGGGCCCGCTGCCGGCGATCACCACGGCCGGGGCCGGGTTCCGGGTACGCCAGCGAGCGGCGGCGTCGATCAGGACGTCGTACCGCTTCTGCGGGTGCAGCCGGCCCACCGAGACGATCAGCGGCCGGTCGGGGGCGAGCCCGAACTCGGCGCGGACGGCGGCCCGGCGGCGGCGCGGCGCGGGCAGCGCCGGCGCGGCGACCGGGGCGAGGCGGGCGTCGGTCGCGCCCAGCGCGGCGGCCCGCTCCACCAGGTCGTCGGAGGCGCCCAGGGCGACCCGGACGTTGCGGGCGACGATCCGCTCGGCGAGCCGGGACAGCCGCCCCCGCAGGCCCCCGGCCAGGACCGCGTTGTGCCAGGTCACCACGAGCGGCGCGGCCGGCCGGGCGAGGACGGCGACGAGGCCCGCCCGCAGCCCGTGGGCGTGCACCACGTCCACCGGGTTGTCGGCCAGGGCCCGCCGCAGCGCGGTGACCGCCCGGGCGTCGGCCGGCGTGGGGCTGGCCGGGATCTCCACCGGCACGAACCGGGCCCCGACCCCGGTGAAGTCGAACTGGTCCTGGGTGGCGGCCGGGCCGCAGACCAGCACGGACGCGCCGGCGGCGGTCAGCCCCCGGGTGACCGAGCGGATGTGCTGCCCCACGCCGCCGGTGCTGGAAGCGAGCACCAGGGCCACCGAGCCGGGCCAGCGCGCCGCCGGCGTGGCGTCCGTCATGAGGAAATGCTCTCCCTTCCGTCGCCCCGCGCCGCGGGACGCCGGTCCGTCGGCGTGTCGTCGGACCCGCCCGGTGGGCGGCGCCGCCGGAGCCGGCGGGCCACGGCGGCGAGCAGCGGCCGGACGTCCCGCTCGTCGGTCAGCCAGGCTACGGCGAGGAACAGGGCACCGACCACGGCCCCGGACAGCATGCCGTGCACGAGCGCCTCCGATGTCGTCGGGGTCCCGCCGGAGAGGCCGGCGAGCCACCGGGAGGTGGCCGCGCCGCCGAGCCCCGCGACGCCGGCGGCGAGCAGCCCGGCGGCGCCGGTGCGCCCGACGCCGGCCAGCGCGGCCCGGCCGGCGGCGCGCAGCACGGCGGCGATCAGCAGGCCGCCGAGCACCAGCATGCCGACGGAGGTGGCGAGGGTCACCGCGAGCACCCGGTCGGCGAGCGGCAGGAGGTGGCCGAGCACGACCGCCAGGACCGGCACGGTCAGCCAGCCCACGGCGGTGGCGACGGTCGCCGCCCGGGTCTCGCCGCGGGCGTAGAGGGCCCGGGTGAGCACGGCGAAGAGGCCGTAGCCGAGCAGCCCGGGGGCGAAACCGGCGATGCCGGCCGCCGCCGTCCGGGCCGCCTCGGCGTCGAAGAAGAAGTGCCCGACCGGGATCGCCGTGCCGACCAGCGCGGCGGTGCCGAGCAGGCTGAACAGCACCACCCCGCGGACCGCCGGGGCGAGCGTCTCCCGGTAGGTCCGCTCGTCGCCCGCCGCGCGCGCCGCCGCCAGGGTCGGGTAGGCGGTCACGGCTAGCGGCACGGCCAGCACCGACCAGGGCAGGAAGTAGATCGTCTGGGCGATGTTGTAGACACCCAGGTTGGCCCTGGCCCCGTAGGAGACCTGGTTGAGCGCCACGATCAGGGCGACCTGCTGGGCGGCGACGGTCACCAGGCCGGCGACGGCCAGCCCGCCGACCCGGGCCCGGGCCTCGGCGGGGAACCGGAAGCCCGGCCGCAGCGGCAGCCGGAGCCGACGGAGCGGGACGAGCAGGCAGAGGGAGAGCACCACCACGCCGAGCGTGGTGCCGCCGGAGAGCAGCAGCTCACCGGCGGGGCTGACCTGCCGCACGGTGGCCAGCCGCCCCTCGGCGGCGGTGAAGCCGAGGTAGACCGTGATGACGGTGACGCTGGACAGCAGCGGGGCGAGTACCGGCCAGGCGAACCGCCGGTGCGCCTGGAGCACCCCGGTGAGCACGATGCCGACCCCGTACAGCGGCAACTGGGGGGCGAACACCCTCAGCATGCGCGCGCCGACCTGCTGCTGCACCTCGCTCAGGCCGGAGCCCTGCAACGCGATCAGCGGGTCGGCGAAGAGCGCGACCAGCACCGCGAGCGGCACCAGCAGGGCGAGCACCCAGGTGAGCAGGGCGCCGGTGGTGGCCGCCACCGCCCGCCGGTCGCCCCGGTCGACCGCGGCCGCCAGCAGCGGTACGACGAGGCTGGCCAGCGCGCCGCCGGCGACGATCTCGAAGATGAAGTTCGGGACGTTGTTCGCGATCAGGTACGCGCCGCCCAGGTCGGTGGGGGCGAGCGTCCAGGTGAACACGACGCTGCGGCCGAAGCCGGCGAGCCGGCTGACCACGGTGAGGACGGCGATGAGGGCGGCTGCTCCGGCCACGCGGCCGGCGCCGGTGAGGGGTGCCGGTTTCGTCACGTCAGTCGGCGAGCCGGCCCAGCTCGTCGAGTTCCCGCAGCCCCGGGGTCCGCTGGATCACCTGGGTGAAGCTGACCTTCTCGCTGGCGGCGGTCAGCGCGGCGAGCACGGCGAGGACGCCGGCCCGGCCGATCGGGCCGGTCCGGGCGGCCAGGCTGACCCCGAGCAGCGCGCCGAGGGCGTTGGCGCCGCTGTCGCCGAGCATCACCCGCTCGTCGAGGTCCTCGCGGACCAGCCCGGCGGCGGCCCCGACCGCGCCGGCGGCGATCCCGCCGTACGGGCCGCCGCTCAACGGCGCGCCGAGCAGCATGCCGGACTTGAGCGCCCGGCCGGGGCGCAGGTCGAGCAGGTTGAGCAGGTTGGCGGTGCCGGCCACCACGCCGGCGCCGAGCAGCACGTCGAGGCCGCGGCCGAGGACGCCGGCGCGCTGCCGGCGCGGGTGGGCGGCGACCCGCTTGTCGGCGGCGAGCAGCGCGGCCGCGCCGAGACCCGCCGCGCCCACCCCGGCGATCTTGACGAGGCCGGCGGTGACCCGCCCCTCGCGCAGTGCGGCGAGGTGCCCGGCGAAGCCCTTGGCGGCCTTCTGCTCGGGGCGGGCCCCGACGATGTCGTCGTACAGCCCGACCGAGCCGGCACCGACCCCGGCGAGCAGCGCGGCGGCCCCGGCCGGGGCGCTGCCCGCGCCGAGGGCGCCGGCGGTGGCGGCTCCGACGGCGAGGGCCGGGCCGGCGGCCAGGGTCACCGTGCGGCCCCGGAAGTTGGTCCGCTCCAGGGCCGGGGCGCCCGGAGAGGTGCGCACCTCCCGCAGCATGTAGCGGGCGGCGACGGCCCCCGCGCCGACGGCCAGCAACCGACCCAGTCTCACGCGACCCCTCCGATCCGGATTCCCAGCGCGACTCGGCACGGACCGGACACCGGTCCCGCGGTCACTGGGGCAGTTTAGGCAGCAGCGACGCGGCGTTGTCACCGACGCCGTACTGACCGGACTTCTTCTCGGTCACCTGCTGCACGAGGGCGAGCGTGGTGACCAGTTGGCCCTGCACGGTGTTGGCGTTGTCGACGGTCGAGATGGTCTGGGACAGCACCGGGTCGCCGCGAACCACGGCGACCACGTTGCCGCCGGCCGAGCCCATCCCGCCGACCACGATCGCCCCGGTCCGGTCGAACTGCTCGGCGATCTTCACCACCGACTCGTCCTTCTTCGCCGAGTCCTTGTCCACGTACGGCTGGCCGCTGACCAGCACCACCGCCTCGGCGGCTCCGGAGATCTTGTCGTCCGGGGTGAGGTAGCCGGCGGTCGCGTACGCCTGGAGCACCGCCCGGCGATCCGCGTCGCTGACCGGCGGGCTGCCCTCCGGCCGGTCCAGCAGGACGCTGGCGAGCAGTGCGCTGGAGGTCTCCACCCCGTGCCCGTTGCCGGGCAGGCCCGAGGTGGGCACGCTGTTCGGGCGGGCGGCGGTGACCGCCAACTCCAGCAGGTTGTTGTTGCTGTCCGGGTTGATGAACTTGTCCTGGATGTCGACCCGGCCGGTGACGCTGGCCCCGGCGAGCTGGAGCATCTTCACCACGCCCTCGGTGTGCTCGCGCCCGCTGGGCAGGCTGAGCACCAGCACCCGGTGGCCGGTCAGCTTGCCGGGGAGGACGACCTGCGCCATCTCGGCGGCGAAGTCCTCCTCCATGTCCAGTTCCTTCTGCAGGCTGTTGACCGACTGGCGCATCTGCGAGTTGTCCTTGCGCAGCGCGTTGACGTTCTCCTTCAGCGAGTCGGCGACCGGCCCGTTGAGGGCGGCCGTGCCGACCACCAGGCCGATCGCCAACGCCAGGAAGACCGCGGTCAGGGACACCACGTGGTAGCGGAAGTTGATCACGCTTGCAGCCTCTTGATCGTCGGGGAGCTAGAAGAGCTGGCCGAGCTGGAACACGAAATTGTCCCACCATTCGGAGACCACGCCCAAATACGCCTTCCCCACGGTGGAGACCGCCACGGCGGAGGCCATCGCGGCCACCGCCGAGAGGACCAGCAGCAGCAGCGAGGAGCCGGAGATGCTCTGCCGGTAGAGCCGGCTCACGCCCTTGGCGTCGACCAGCTTGCCGCCCACCTTCAACCGGGTCAGGAAGGTCGAGGCCATGCCGCCCCGGCCCTTGTCCAGGAACTCCACCAGGGTGGCGTGGGTGCCGACGGCGACCAGCAGCGAGGCGCCCTTCTCGTCGGCCAGCAGCATGGCCAGGTCCTCGCTGGTCGCGGCGGCCGGGAAGGTGATCGCCGGCACGCCCAGTCCGTTCACCCGGGGCAGGCCGGGCGCGCGGCCGTCCGGGTAGGCGTGCACGATCACCTCGGCGCCGCAGCGCAGCACGTCGTCGGTGACCGAATCCATGTCGCCGATGATCATGTCAGGCGTGTAGCCGGCCTCGACCAGGGCATCCGCGCCGCCGTCCACGCCGATCAGCACCGGCTTGAACTCCCGGATGTACGGGCGCAGCACGTCCAGGTCGGCCTTGTAGTCGTAGCCCCGGACCACGATCAGGCAGTGCCGCCCCTGGATCTGCGTCTGGATCTCCGGCACGCCGACACCGTCGAGCAGCAGGTCGCGCTCCTGCTTGAGGTAGTCCATGGTGTTGGCGGCGAACGCCTCCAACTGGACCGACAGCCCCTCACGGGCGTCCGCCATCGACTTGGCCACCGTCTCGGCGTCCTGCAGCGCGCCGTGCGCGACCGGCTCCTCGCCGACGAACACGGTGTTGCCCTCGATCCGCACCACGTCGCCCTCGCGGATCTGCTCGAAGGCGCTCTCGCCCAGGTCGTCCAGGAGCGGGATGCCGGCGGAGATCAACACCTCGGGGCCGAGGTTCGGGTAGCGCCCGGAGACCGAGGGCTTGGCGTTGAGCACGGCGGCGACGCCGACGGCCACCAGCGAGTCGGCGGCCACCCGGTCCAGGTCGACGTGGTCGATGACCGCGATGTCCCCGGGCCGGAGCCGGCCGACCAGCCGTTTCGTCCGGCGGTCGAGGCGCGCGGTGCCGAGGATCGAGCCCGGTTCCGCGCTCCGGTTCCGGCGCAACGTGGGTAGACGCATCGTGACCATCCTGGCATGTGAGGCAGGTTTTGCTGTCGCGACATGCCTGAGCAGGGCCGCCTACCCAGGGAAGCACACCCGAGCGCATGCCGGTGTGCTTGCGCTCACAAACCCGGGGTCACGGACGCCTTTCCTTGGCCGCCACGGCCAGGAGTTCCTCCGCATGCGCGATACCCAGATCCGAATCCGGCAAACCTGCCAACATCCGGGCCAGCTCCCGGGCCCGCTCAGTGTCCTCCACCACACGCACCCCGCTGGTGGTCACCGCTCCCCCGGTGTCCTTCGCCACCACCAGGTGCCGGTCGGCGAACGCGGCGACCTGCGGCAGGTGCGTGACGACCAGCACCTGATGGCTGCGGGCGAGCCGGGCCAGCCGGCGGCCGATCTCCACCGCCGCCTGCCCGCCGACGCCCGCGTCGACCTCGTCGAACACCAGGGTGGGCGGGCCGCCGGAACCGGCGAAGACCACCTCGATGGCGAGCATCACCCGGGACAGCTCGCCGCCGGAGGCACCCCGCTGCAACGGCAGCGCCGGCGCGCCCGGGTGGGCCAGCAGGCGCAGCTCCACCTCGTCGGCACCGTCCGGGCCGACGCCCGCCTCGACGCCGTTGACGGCCAGGCTCGGCTCGGCCTTGCCGGCCGGCCGGGGCAGCACCGCCACCTCGATCCGGGCGTGCGGCATGGCCAGCCCGGCCAACTCGACGGTGACCTGCCCGGCGAAGCGGACCGCCGCCTCCTGCCGCGAGGTGGAGACCCGGCCGGCCAGCTCCGCCACCTCGCCCGCGAGCCGGGCCGCCTCCTTGTCCAGCTCGTCCAGGAGTTCGTCGGAGGTGTCCAGGTCGGACAGTCGGGTGCGGGCGCGCTCGGCCCAGGCGATCACCCCGTCGACGTCGTCGGCGTACTTGCGGGTCAGCCCGCGCAGCGCGGCCCGCCGCTCGTAGACCGCCTGCAGGCGGGCCGGGTCGGCGTCCAACCCGGCCAGGTAGGCCGAGAGCTCCGCGGAGACATCGGTGACCAGGGTGGCCGCCTCCTCCAGCCGCAGGGCCAGCTCGCCCAGAGCCGGGTCCGTGGGGGCCTGCGCCTCCAGCGTGCGCCGGGCGGTGCCGAGCAGGGCGCTGGCGTCCGGGGTGTCGTCGGCCGCTTCCACCCCGCCGGCCACGCACTGGTGGGCGAGCTGGGCCGCGGTACGCAGCCCCTCCGCGTGCTCCAGGCGTTGCGCCTCCGTTTTCAGCTCGTCGTCCTCGCCGGGCTGCGGGTCGACCCGGGTGATCTCGTCGAGACCGAGGCGGAGCAGGTCGGCCTCCTGGTTGCGCTCGCGGGCGTTGCGCCGCCGGTCGGCCAGGTCGTCGACCACGGACCGCCACCGGGAGTGGACCTCGCGCAACGCGTCGAGCAGCTTCTCGTGCTCCGGCCCGGCGAACCGGTCCAACGACGCCCGCTGCTCGGCCGGGCGCAGCAGCCGGAGCTGGTCGGACTGGCCGTGCACCGCCACCACCTGCTCGCCGACCTCGCCCAGCATCGACACCGGCATGCTGCGGCCACCCAGGTGCGCCCGGGAGCGCCCCTCCACGGTGACCGTACGGCTCAGCAGCAGCGACCCGTCCTCGTCGGGGTCGCCACCGGCGTCGGTGATCCGGGCGTGCACCGTCTCGGCCACCCGGTCGCGCAGGCGCAGCCGGCCCTCCACCACCGCGCGGCCGGGCTGGGCCCGCACCCGGCCGGCGTCGGCCCGGCCGCCGAAGAGCAGGCCGAGGCCGGTCACCACCATCGTCTTGCCGGCACCGGTCTCGCCGGTGATGACGTTCATCCCGCCGGTGAGCGGGAGCGTCGTGTCCTCGATGACGCCCAGTCCGGTGATGCGCAGCTCTTCCAGCACAGCACCTGACAGTAGACGCGAGGGCTGACAGTTGACCAGCCGGCGACGCCGCGTCGGGACAGTGCGAGCGGCGTCGTACAGTTCTGCCCCGTGTTGGACGTGATCGGCCTGACCCCCGACGAGGAGGAGCTCTACCGCTGCCTGGTGCAGCTCTCCACGGCCCGGATCGAGGAACTCGTCGAGCGGCTGCGCCGGCCGCGCGCGGAGGTCGTCGTGCAGCTCGACGCCCTGCGCAGCAAGGGGCTGGTGCTGCCGACCGGGCCGGAGCCCGACGCGCCGCTGCGCCCACTGGCGCCCGACGTACCGCTCGGCGAGGCGCTGCTGCGCCGCCAGGAGGCGCTGGAGGCGGCCCGCGCGGCGGTCACCCAGCTCACCGAGGATTACCGCGCCGGAATGCGCCGGCACGACGCCCACCACCTGGTGGAGGTGATCACCGGAGCGCGAGTGCTGCGCGAACGCCTGCGGGACCTGCAGAACGGCGCCCGGGTGGAGGTGCTCTGGTTCTGCCGGGCGAACCCGCTGGCCATGCCGGGCCAGGAGAACCTCGAGGAGTTCGACGCGTTGGCCCGGGGCGTCCGCTACCGAGCCATCTACGAACGCGACATGCTCCTCGAACCGGGCGCGCTGGCCGACGTCGAGCGGGGCGTACGCGCCGGTGAGCAGGCCCGGGTGCTCGACCGGCTGCCGGTGCGGCTGGCCATCGTGGACGGCCGCACCGCGATCTGCCCGCTGGTGCCGGACCGGGGCAGCGGCGAGCCCAGCGCCGCGGTGGTGGGCCGCAGCCAACTGCTCGACGCGCTGCTCGCCCTCTTCGAGAGTCACTGGCTGATGGCGACGCCGATCGCCGGCGCCCTCGCGCCGGCCGGTGACGGCTACCGGCCGGACACCGACGAGGTGCGGCTGCTCTCGCTCTTCGTGGCCGGGGTGCCGGACAAGTCCATCGCCTCCCAGCTCGGGGTCAGTCGACGGACCGTGCAGCGCCGGCTCGCCGACCTGATGGCGGTCGCCGGCGTTGACACCCGTCCCGGGCTGGCCTTCCAGGCCGCCCGACGCGCCTGGATCTGATCCGGGGCGGGCGGGGCGACCGGAGGCCGCCCCGCCCGTCTATCAGCGCAGCCCGTACGCGTCGAGCACGGTCTGGTCGATCGAGGCACCGGCTCGGTCGTGGGCGTGCACCCGCAGCGACACCGTGCCCTTGCCGGCCGGCACCATCGCGGTGAACCGGCTGCCGGTGCCTTGCACCGGCACCGCCCGCCAGCTCCGCCCACCGTCGAAGGACACCTCGACCCGCACCTTGCCTGCGGTCGGCGCCGGCACTCCGGCCGGCTGGCGCAGGGTCAGCCCGAGCTGGTGCGGGTGACCACCGGGAACCGTGCCGCGCAGGTCGGCCGGGACCTCGTAGTCCACCTGGAGCAGCGGCAGTGGCTGGGCCTGGTCCCCGGCCTGGTGGGCCGAGGTGAACTGCCACGCCGTCTCGGTCCGGATGGCCCAGCGCCACTCGTCCGAGGAGCGCTCGGTGGTGACGTCCAGCCGGTAGCGCGCGGTGCCCGGCGTGGTCGACACGGGCGCCCAGCCGCCGGAAAGGTCGGCGATCTGCTGCCCGTCCCGACTCAGCCGGCGCTCGACGGTGTCCTGCTCCTCGCTGAACCCGGCCGAGCTGTAGTGACCGTCGGCATCGACGAACTCGGCCACCCGCAGGTCGAGGATGTCCCCGGTCCGCGTGGGCACCGGCACCCCGGAACCCGCCGGCACGGCCGGCCGGACCACCGGCGCGTGCCAGGTGTCGGTGACCCGGTCGTCGGCGGCGTACTGCCGGGGCGGCTGGATGGCGCCCCCGAGCAGCCGGCCCCAGGACCATTGGAGCCGGTGCAGCACCCGCTGCTGCCACCAGGAGTCCCCGGCGCTGACGAACTCCTGCCGCACGGTGCCGGTACGCACCAACCGCTTTTCGTCAAGCCAGGAGTAGTCCTGCCAGGGCCGCCAGCCGAACCGCTGCTCGCCAGCCCAGTCGAACCCGCCGGTGTCGGCGTAACGGGCGATCACCTCGGCGGTGTTGTCCGCGGTCACCCGGTGCACGATGCGGTCCGGGATGCGCCCCTTCGACACCTGCCACACGTCGTACAGGTAGGGGCTGTTCGGGGTCAGCGTCAGGTCCAGCGTCACGCGTCCGGCCTTCGCCGCCGCGATCATCCGCTGCCCGTCGTCGTACGCGACCACCATCGACGGGATCGGCAGGCGGTCCCCGTCGGGAGCCCAGTCCGTCCACGCGCTCCAATCCGCCGGGCGGACGATGAGCACCATCGCGGCGCCGGCCGCGGTGGCATCGACGACGATCTGGGCCTCATCGGTGCGGTCGCCGGCGACCAGCGCGGCCGCACCCCGGACCCCGGCCCGGGACAGCTCGGCGGGGCTGCCGTCGCCCGCCCACACCAGCGGCAGCTTCCGCCGGCCGTCCGGAGCCGGCGACTGGCGCAGCAGGTTGACGTCCAGCGGACCGGAGACGTTGCTGACCTTGGCGTCCACCATGGGGGCGACCAGCTGCCAGCGGGAGGCGAACTCGAACTCGCCCTGACGCACCGGCCGGGTCGGCGTGACGTTCACCTGCTCGACCGTGCTGAACTCCATCACGCCGTGGTCGATCTGCCGGCCGTTGCCGAAGATCCGGTGCTCGAAGAAGCTGAGCACCGCCCGCTGCTCGGTCGGCTTCGGCGTCTCGATCCGCACCGGGGTGCCCTTGCGCGGGTCGAGCACCACGGTCATGTCCCGGGTCACCATCAGCTCGGGATCGGTGACCAGGGTACGCTGCTCGTGCTGGGGGGTGCCGTGTTGGAACAACCCCCCGAGCAGGTACGGGCCCTCCTCGACCTGCACCTGCGCCTCGCCGGGGATCCAACCGATCTGGTCCGACTCGGAGTGCTCGCCGAAGAGGGTGAAAACCGTCGCCACGCCAGGCTGCCCGGCCATGTCCAGCGCGCGCAGGGTGACGGTGTGCAGCGGGCCCTTGAGGGTGAGTCCGACGGCGGTGCGCACCACCACGCCGTCCGCGCCGGTCGCCACCAACCACCCTCCGTACACGCCGCGGTCCAGCTTCGCCGGGTCGGCGCGCAGCGGCACGGCCACACTGCCACCGGCGGGCACCGTCACCTCGGAACCGACGGAGACGCCGTCGGCCTCGGCGGCGCCGCTGTCCAGGTTGCGGATCTCCAGGGCCAGCCGGAGGGTCTGCGAGGACGGGGTGCTGTTGGTGTACGTCACGGTCCGCTCCACCACCGCACCGCCGGTGTACACCCGGCCGAAGTCGGCGGTGGCCGAGCCGTAAATCCGCTGGGTGAGCGCCCGGGCCACGTCCACTCGGCCGCCGCCCTGCTCGAAGACGGTCAGCGCGGGGTTGGCCTTCGCCGTGCTGACCAGCGCGTCCTTGAGCTCCGCAGCGGTCCAGTCGGGGTGTTCCTGGGCGAGAATCGCGGCCGCGCCAGCCACGTGCGGGGTCGCCATCGAGGTCCCGGACGCCCGGACGTACGCGTCGTCCACCGGCGTACCCATGGTGGTGCCCGCGGCCCGGGCGGCGACGATGCCGACGCCCGGCGCGGTGATCTCCGGCTTCAGGCCGTTGTCGCCGATCCGGGGGCCGCGGCTGGAGAAGTCCGCCAGGTTGTCGTCGCGGTCCACTGCGCCGACGGTGAGCGCGGCGGCGGCCGCGCCCGGCGCGCCCACGGTGCCCGGCGCGCCCTCGTTGCCGGCGGCGATCACGAAGAGTGCCCCGGTCTCCGCGGTCAGGTCGTTGACCGCCTGGCTCATCGGGTCGGTACCGTCGGTCGCGGGGCCGCCGAGGCTCATGCTGACCACCTTCGCGCCGGAGTGGGCGGCCCACTCCATGCCCCCGATGATGGACGAGCTGTAGCCGGAACCGTTGTCGTCGAGGACCTTGCCGATCAGCAGCTGTGCGGCGGGGGCGACGCCCTTGCGCAGCCCGTTGGAGGCGGCGCCGCTACCGGCGATGGTGGAGGCCACATGGGTGCCGTGGCCATGCCCGTCCCGGGCGCTGCCGCTGCCGGTGAAGTCCTGCGTCTCGCCGATCCGGCCGGCCAGGTCGGGGTGGCCGGCGTCGACGCCGGTGTCGAGCACCGCGACCCGGACGCCGTTGCCGTCGCGGCCGGCCGCCCAGGCCGCCGGGGCGCCGATCTGCGGCACGCTGTGCTCGAGATCCGCGTGGACCCGCCCGTCGAGCCAGACGCGGGCGATGCCGGCGCCGAGCCGGGGCGCGCCGGCGGTGGTCCGGGCCTCCGGCGTGCCGCGCAGCGTTGTCCACATGTTGCCGAGATCGGCCTTGCCGACCCGCAGCGCCGCGCCGTTGATGCTCTCCAGCGGCCGCGCGGTGGTGGCGCCAGCGAGCGGCCGAACCCGCCCGGCGACCGGTTCCTGGTACCGCACGATCAGCGGCAGCGCGGCCTGCGCGGCGTCGCCGTAGCCCTCAGCGGCCAACTCCTCCACGTCGAACAGGTTGGGGTCGAGCACCCCGGCGGAGACGTACGGCACGACGTCGCTGGGCAGCACCCGCATCCGGCCGTCGGCCTCCACGGTGTGGAAGGTGATCCGCTCCCGGCCGGGGCCGGGGCGGACGGTGGCGGCGACCCGGCCGGGTGCGGCCTGGACCAGGTCAACCTGGTCGCCGGTGATCAGGGTGATGCGGGCGGGCGTGCCCGGAGTGAACGCGGCCGGGCTCGGGCCGGCGGGCGGGGCGGGCGGGGCGGCGGACGCCGGTGCGGCGAGTCCGACCACCATCGCGCCGACCGCGCCGGCGGCGAGCCAGCGTGGGGGCCAGTGCATGCGATGTGCTCCTCTTCTCCGAGGGTCGGTCCGAGAAGATCGACCGATCGGAGCATGCGACAGAGATCATCGATGGTCACCAGTTGCGGCCCGCCGCATCGGCGACATGTCGCCAGGTGGACACCGGACGGCTGCGGCCGAACCGCCGGGTGTCCGGCCGGTTGCGTGGACGGCCGGCTGCGGGCAGCGGGAGGTCGGGGTGATGCGGGGTGCCGGACGAGTCCTGCGCCGCTCGGCTGCGAGCCGCCGCTTCCTCCGGCGGCGGCTCGCCGAGCCGACGACCTGGCCGGGGTCGAAACCCGGCCGGGCCCGGCTGGCCGGTCCGCCCGCCGCGGCCGGCCACGACTCCTCCGGCACCCCGACTGCCGTGGTTCCGACCACCCCCTGGTCAGAGCCACGACCGCCGGACCGCGCGTCCGGGCGGACACGGGCCTCACCGCCCCGCCCGGACTCCACCTCAGCGCAGCCCGCACGCTCCGTGACCGTCCGCTGGACGGTACCGTCGGCCCCGGCGACGACCCGTACCGGTGGGGAGCCGCACCCGCCGGCGGCGGGGCCGCTCGCCCCGTACCGGTCCCCGGTGATCACCGGGGACCCGGTGCCCGCGCGCCGCCGTCGTCGTCGTCGAGGGAGGCTCCTACCGTAACCCGGCTGAACCGTTGCCCGGGTACACCGATCCGGTGACGCCGGGTCGGCCGTGCGGTGGGCCGGGTGACCCGAGGACGGGTCAGCGGCGGTTGCCGCGCCAGCCCTGCACGGGCAGGTCGAACTTGGCGACCAGCCGGTCGGTGAACGTACGGGCCTTGAGCCGGACGATGCGCACCGGCAGCGCACCCCGGCGCACGGTGACCCGCGCGCCGGGCGGGAGGTCGTAGACCCGCCGCCCGTCACAGCAGAGCACCGCCAGGGTGGTGAACGGGTCGACGGTGATCGCGAAGGTCGACGTCGGGGCGGTCACCAGCGGCCGGCTGAACAGCGCGTGCGCGCTGATCGGCACCAGTAGCAGCGCCTCCACCTCCGGCCACACCACCGGGCCGCCCCCGGAGAAGGCGTACGCGGTGGAGCCGGTCGGGGTCGCGCAGACCACGCCGTCGCAGCCGTACCGGGACAGCGGCCGGCCGTCGACGTCGACCAGCAGCTCCAGCATCTGGGCCCGCTCGCCCTTCTCCACGCTGATCTCGTTGAGCGCCCAGGACTCGATGGTCGGGCCGCCCTCGAACTCGGCGGTCACGTCGAGGGTGAGCCGTTCGTCCACCGTGTAGTTGCGCCCGACCACGTCGCGTACCGCGCTGTCCAGGTCGTCGATCTCGGCCTCGGCGAGGAAGCCGACCTTACCGAGGTTGATGCCGAGCAGCGGAGCCTTCGCCGGGCGGGCCAGCTCGGCGGCGCGCAGGAAGGTGCCGTCGCCGCCCAGCGCGAAGACGATCTCCGCGCCCTCGGCCGCCTCCGGGCCGGTCACCGGCACGACCCCGGGCAGGTCCAGGTCGTCGGCCTCCTCGGCGACCACCCGCACCTCGAAACCGGCCGCGATGAGGTCCGCCGCCACCGCCCGCGCATGCTCGGTGCTGCGTCGACGGCCGGTGTGCGTCACCAGCAGAGCGGTCCGGCTCACCCGGACACCTCCTCGTTCGTGGGCTCCGTCGGGAATCCCTCGGGACCGGCCGCCACCACCGCGCGTACCCGCTCGGGATCCGTGGCGGGCGCGTCCCGGCGTAACCATACGAAGAACTCGACGTTGCCGCTCGGCCCCGGCAACGGGCTGGCCGCCACGTCCGCCAGGCCCAGGCCGAGCTGCGCCGCCGCGGCGGCCACGTCGAGCACGGCCTCCGCGCGCAGCTGCGGGTCACGGACCACGCCACCCGCACCCACCCGCTCCTTGCCGACCTCGAACTGCGGCTTGACCATCAGCGCCAGGTCGCCGTCGGGACGGGTGCAGCCGGCCAACGCCGGCAGCACCAGACGCAGCGAGATGAACGACAGGTCGGCGACCGTGAGGTCCACCAGCCCGCCGACGGCCTCCGGGGTGAGGGTACGGACGTTGGTCCGCTCGAAGACCCGTACCCGGGGATCGTTCCGCAGCGGCCAGGCGAGCTGCCCGTACCCGACGTCGACGGCGACCACCTCGGCGGCGTCGGCCCGCAGCAGGACATCGGTGAAGCCACCGGTGGAGGCGCCCGCGTCCAGGCAGCGCCGGCCGGCGACGGTCAGCCCGCCGGGGGCGAACGCGGCGAGAGCGCCGGCCAGCTTGTGCCCGCCCCGGGAGACGTAGTCCGCGGTGGGGTCCTCGCCGGTGACCAGCAGCGGGTCGGCGGGGTCGACCATCGCGGCGGGCTTGCGGGCCGGCACTCCGCGCAGCTGGACGCGGCCCGCCTCCACCAGCGCGGCGGCCTGCTCGCGGGAGCGGGCCAGGCCGCGGCGGACGAGTTCGGCATCCAGCCGGGTACGACGTGCCATGGGTGGTTCTCTCTCCGGCCGGTCAGGCCTGGTCGATGCTGGCCAGGGTCTCGCGCAGCGTCTCGTACGCGGCCTCGTACTGGGCGATCTGGTCGGCCGGGGAGAGCGCCTCAGCGTTGATCATGGCCTGCACGGCGGCGTCCACCGCCGGGTGCCGGGCGTCGCCGACCTCCTCGGGCGGGGCGGGGCGTACCCCCGGCGGCGGCCCGGGACGCGGACCCGGCGGCGGGCTGGGACGGTACGGAGTGGTCACGACGCGGCACCTCCGGCCTGCTTGCGGTCGGTGGCCTTCTTCACCGGCCGGACCGGCGTGGCCGGCGACCCGGCCGCCGGGGTACGCGCCACCGTCGCCGCCGGCTTCCGCGCGACGGCCTTCTTCGCCACCGCCTTCTTCGCCACCGCCTTCTTCGCCACCGCCTCGGTCGGGGCGGCCTCGGCCATGGCCGGCACCGCCCCGGCCGAACCCGTCGCAGCCGGGGGCGCGGCGGGCGCCGGGACGGCCGTGGTGGCCCTCGCCTCGCGCAGTTGCCGTTCCAGCTCGCGCACCCGGCGGGTCAACTCGGCCACCTCGTCGGCGGTGGCCAGTCCGACCGCGCCCAGCGCGCGGTCCACCTCGAAGCGGATCAGCTTGGTCAGCGCCTCTCGGTTCGCCATCCCGGTGCTGACGAGTTCCTCCGCGAGCGCCTGGAGCTGGGCGGCGGTCGCGCCGCTCTGCCCGACCGCGCGCCGCACGGCGTCCTGGGCCCTCTTCCGGGGCGCCTCCGTCAGGCCCATGGCCAGCTCAAGGTAGGCGCGCCACGCGTCCTGCATGCCTGAGTCCTTCCGCGGGGCGGGGTTGTGCAGGTGTCACGCTACCGGGCGCCCGGGACGGCCCATTGCGGTACGGTGCCGGGGAACGGCGTGGCTCGTGGTGAGGAGACGATGTGGCCAGCGTGGACGAGTGCCGGCAGGCGTTGCAGGACCTGGCCGCGCGGCTGGACCGGCATGCCGAGGCGCAGGGACGGATCGACCTGGACCGCACCCTGGCCTGCCGGATCACCGACCTGGACACCGCGTTCCACGGCCGGATCGAGAACGGACGGCTGGTCGACCTGACCGAGGGCGACGACCCGAAGGCGAAGATCGCGCTGAACACCAACAGCGACGACCTGGTCGCGCTGGTGCACGGTCAGCTCGACATCGCCAAGGCGATCGGCTCCCGCCGGGTGTCCATCAAGGCCAACCCGTTCGACCTGATGAAGCTCCGCAAGCTGCTCTGAGCCGTCAGTCGGCCAGGCCCAGCGCGCTGAGGGCCCGCTCCGCGGCGGGCGACGCCGCCCGCACCCGCGCCCCGGCGCCCGTCGACCAGGCCACCGCGCAGAGCGCCGCGAGGGCGTCGAGCGGGCGTCCGGCGCCGTCGAGCAGCAGCCCGTCGTCGGCCACCGTCGCCGACCAGCCGCCGACGTCGGGTTCGCCCGGCACCCGCACCACCTCCGCCGGCTCGAACAGCCCCACCAGGTCCGTTGAGACGTACGTCGGCCGGCGCCGTTCGGGAGCGGCCAGCAGTTCGGGGACGTCGCTGACGCCGGTGAGCACCAACAGGCAGTCCAGGCCGGCCCGCCGGGCGCCCTCGATGTCGGTGTCCAACCGGTCGCCGACCACCAGGGTCCGGCCCGCACCGGCCCGACGGGCCGCGGTGGTGAACAGCGCCGGCTCCGGCTTGCCCACCACCACGTCCGGGTCCCGGCCCAGCGCGGTGCGCAGCACCGCCACCAGCGAGCCGTTGCCCGGCAGCGGGCCGCGCGGGCTGGGCAGGGTGCGGTCGGTGTTCGTCGCGTACCAGGGCGCCCCCGCGCGGACCGCCAGGGACGCCTCGGCCAGGTCGGCCCAGCCGACGTCGGGGCCGTAGCCCTGGGCGACGGCGGCCGGGTTCTCGTCGACCGTCGTCACCGGGCGCAGGCCGACCGCGCGCAGCTCGGCGCGGAGCGCCTCCGCCCCGACCACCAGCACCGGCGCGCCCGTGGGCAGCCGGTCCCGCAGTAGCTCGGCGGTGGCCGCCGCGGAGGTGAGCACCTCCTCCGGCCGGGCCGGGACGCCCATGCCGGTGAGCAGGTCGGCCACCTCGCTGGAGCGCCGGGAGGCGTTGTTCGTCGCGTACGCCACGGACCGGCCCTCGGCGTGCAGCCGGCCGACCGCCTCGACGGCGCCGGGGATTGGCCGGTCGATCAGGTAGATCACCCCGTCCAGGTCGAAGACGACCAGGGTGTACCCGTCGACCAGCCGAGCGTTCCCGGCCCTCGCGGTCACCGCTGGTCCGCCTCCGCCTCGCGGGCCTCGCCACCGCCGGCCACGGCCTCGCCGGCGAGCGACCGCGCCTCGGCGTCGGTCAGCTCGTCGTCGCCGAGGTCGGCACCGTCCCGGTCCCGGTACCCGGCCGCGTCGCCACCCCGCTCCGCGCGGACGTCCTCGCCGGCCCGGTCCGCGTCGTCGCGCAGCCGCGCGTCGCCGTCCAGGTCGTCGTCCTCGTCGTCCTGGTCCTCGTCGTCGTCCGCGTACTCGTCATCGTCGTCGTCCGCGTCATCGTCGTCGTCCGCGTACT
>NZ_JBJZOG010000087.1:0-27518 GCF_047200535.1 Micromonospora mangrovicola
TTGGCCCGGCCCGGCATTGCTGCGTTCGTCAGCCGCGGAAACGGCGGATGCGGTAGAACGCGTACCCGCCGAGGAGTGTCGTGAGCAGCGCAAACAGCGCCAGTTCCCACCACTGGAAGGTCCAGTAGCACTCGCCGGATTGGTAGGTGACGACCTCGTGGTACTTCTCGTTGATCGCCACGACGCATTCGCGCATCCGCTGCCGAACGGCTTCCGGAGCCGGGCCGGCCGGACCCCGGGGCCCCTGGCCGAGCGTTGGGCAGGTCGCCCGCAGAACCTGGTCGGTGAGCGGCTCTCCGGCGGCATCGACGATGCGGACGGACTGGATCCAGGCGTTCGGGATGTCTGGCGTGCTCGGTTGTAGTGTGCTCGGTCCGACGCCGAGCAGGATGTTCCCGCCCGAGCCGTACCCGGTGGTGTCGGGGTCGAGCGGCATGGACACTACCCGCGGAGCGACCGCGAGCGGCCGGATCCACTCGGTCACCAGGATCCGGACTGTCAGCAGGCCGGCCAGGGTAAGGGCCATGGCCGGCAGTGTCCGGCGAGTGACCAGGCCCGCGGTCATGCCGAACGCGAAAGCGAACAGCGCGTACCCGGTTGGCGCGATGTTGCGCTGGTCGAAGGTGCCGTAGACGGCCGCCGCCGCGTGGTCCAACGGTGCGGCCCACCACGTGACGAGCGCGCTGAGCAGTGCGGTCGCCACGGCAGTCGCGGTGCCGGCGACCGTCAGCTTCACCGCCAGCCAGCGGGTCCGGCTGATGCTCTGCGCCCAGACCAGTCGATGGGTGCCGGCTTCGAACTCCCGGGCGATCAGCGGTGCACCCCAGAACGCGCCGATCAGCGCGGGTGCCACGATCACGACGAGACCGAAGGCGGTTCGCGTGGCCGTGTTGTCGAGTGCGAACGTGGTGAGGGCGGGGCAGTGGGGGTCCGATCCGCAGGCGCGCTGCGCGGCTGCGGCGGCGTCGGCGAAGTGCGGCCGGGTCGCCAGGACCACTGCGGCGACCGCGAGGAGGCCGACCACGGCGGTCCAGGCCGAGATCCGGAACTGGCGGAGCGCGAGCCGGATCATGCGGTCTCCCCTTCGTCGGTCGTTCGGCCGAGCTCGTCCAGGACCACGCGCTCCAGCTCGGTTGGGGTGGCGCTCAGGCCCGCGGTCGCGGCGGCGAGCCGGATCCGACCCCCGGCAACGACCACCACGTGGGTACAGGTGTGGGCCAGATCGGCGACCAGGTGCGTGGAGAGCATCACCGCGGTGCCGGTGGCCGTCGCGGCCGCCACCGTCTCGTCCAGGAACGCGCGGCGCGCGAGCGGATCAAGGCTGGCCACCGGTTCATCGAGGACCAGCAGGTCGGGGCTTTTCGATAGGGCGAGGGTGAGCGCCAGCTGGGCGCGCTGTCCGCCGGAGAGCCGGCCGGCTCGCTGCTGGGGCGGCAGTGCCAGCCGTTCCACTCGCTCCTTCGCTGCGGCTGCGTCCCAGCGGTGCGGGTTGAGTCCCGCACCCAGGCTCAGGTGGTCGGCGACGGTCAGGCCGGCGTACGTCGGGGCGTTCTGCGCGACGAACCCGACTCGACCGGACCGCATCGCCGCGTCAGGGGTGCTGCTGAGCACTCGGACGGCGCCCGCCGTCGGGGATAGCAGGCCCACGATCAGCTGCAGCAGGGTGGTTTTGCCGGCGCCGTTCGGTCCGACCAGGCCGACGATCGCGCCCTCGGGCACGGCCAGTGTGCAGTCGCGTAACGCCCACCGTCGCCAGTATCTCTTGGCGAGCGCTTCGGTCTCCAGGATCATGCTGCCGATTTCTACGCCGGCACCGGTGACAGCCCGGTCACAAGCGGCCGTCACCGTGCTGTCACCAGTTGGGTGGCATGCTCGGCCCATGCGGGTGCTAGTTGTCGAGGATCACGAGCTGCTCGCTCGGACGATCGGCGTCGGGCTGCGCCGCGAAGGAATGGCCGTGGACGTCGTCACCGACGGAGGTCAGGCACTGGAACGCCTGGACCTCGCGCCGTACGACGTGCTTGTGCTCGACCGCGACCTGCCGACCGTCTCCGGCGACGACGTGTGCCGGCTCGTCGGCGAGCGCGGCCTGCCCGCCAGAGTCCTCATGCTCACCGCCGCGGCCACGCTCGCCGAGCGGGTACACGGTCTCGATCTCGGTGCCGACGACTACCTGACCAAGCCGTTCGACTTCCCCGAACTGGTCGCCCGGGTCCGGGCGCTCGGCCGCCGGTCCGGCCCGCCCGTGCCACCGGTGCTGCGCTTCGCCGACGTGGAACTGGACCCGGCCCGCCGGACCGTCACCCGCGCGGGTCGGCCGGTGGCGCTGAGCCCGAAGGAGTTCGCGGTGCTGGCGCACCTGCTGGCTCGCCCAGGCCAGGTGGTGTCCGCGGAGGATCTGCTCGACCACGTCTGGGACGAGGCCGCCAACCCGTTCACCACCACGGTCAAGACCACGCTCGGCCGGCTCCGGGCCAAGCTTGGCGAGCCGTCGATCATCACGACGGTCCGCGAGGGCGGGTACCGTGCCGGCGGCTGAACGGCCGCGGCTGCGTACCCGGCTCGCGGTTCTGTACGCCGCGACGGCGGTCGTCCTGGGCGCCGTACCGGTGGCCGTCGTCGGCCTCGGCGCGTGGACCGGCCGATCCACTCAAGCGGTCGGTGCCGTAGCTGGCGGAGGGACTGCGAGCAGCACCGGGCCGGTGCTGGTGGCTGTCGTCGTGGGGTTGATCGTGGTGGCGCTCGTGGCAGCTCCGATCGGGTGGGCGCTCGCCGGGCGGGCGGTGCGACCGCTCCGGGAGCTCACGTCTGCAGCCGAGGGCGCCACCGCCGACCGGTTGCCCGAACACGGCGAACTTGGCCGGTACGAGGAGTTCGCCGACCTGTCTGCCACGCTAGCCGGGCTCTACACCCGGCTCGACGCCGCCTATGCCGCACAACGCCGCTTCGTCGCCGACGCCTCGCACGAACTGCGGACCCCGCTGACCGTCCAGCGGGCGCTGATCCAGGTCGCGCTCGCCGATCCGGACGCCGACGCGACGTCGTTGCGCGCCGGGCACGCGGAGCTGCTGCGCATCGGGGACCAACTGGAGCGGTTGGTCGCTGCCCTGCTGGCGCTGGCGCAGGGCCAGCAGGGCCCGGTGGCCACCGAACCGGTCGACCTGGCCACGCTCGCCACCGAGGCGGTGACGGCACGCAGGTCCGCAGCCGCCGGCCTCACCATCCGCACCGACATCCAGCAGGCCGTCGTGGCACGCTCCGATCCGACGCTGCTAGCCAGCCTGATCGGCAACCTGCTGGACAACGCGATCCACTACAACCTCGACGGCGGGCGGATCGATGTCGAGACGCGCTCTCGTGGGACGCGGGCGGTACTCGCGATCAGCAACACGGGTCCCGTTGTGCCGGAATACGCGGTCGACCGGATTCTGCGACCGTTCCAGCGCCTCGTCGCGCCCCGGAAGCAGAGCGGAAGTAGCGGACTGGGGTTGGCGATCGTGCGTGCCATCGCTGACAGCCACGGGGCGGACCTGCGGGTGGTACCAAACCCGGGCGGCGGACTTACCGTCACGGTCGACTTCGCCGCTGTCTGATAGCTCGTCGATGTATGAGGTTGCCCCGGCAGGACTGGAACTCGGCAGCACGGCGCACGCGAAGCGCTACTGATCGCGACGCGTCGCCCGGCCTCCGACCGGTTTGACCATGACAATCGGCCCCTGAGCTGCGCACACGCGGTTCAGATACTGCCACGTCCGGTCCACCCGACGTGATCTCACTGTTGAGCTGCGCATGTGCGGTTCGCATGACGGGAGAGTGTCACCGTTGGATGGCGGTACGCGAGTCGCAGAGGCGGCCTTCATGGCACGCGGCCCGGCCGATCGACGGCCTGCTGAGCCGCTGGTTGATGTTGGCTCCGGTTGGCCATAATTCTGACCGGTCGCTATAGTGGCTTTCATAGAGACCATTCCCATCACGGAAGCCAAGGCCCGGATCGCCGAACTCGCCGACCGGGTCGCCCGGGAGCACGACCACTTCACGATCACCCGCAACGGTCGCGCCGACGTGATGTTGATCTCTGTGGCCGAGTACGAGTCGATGCGGGAAACGCTCGACCTGCTGTCCGACGACGAGGCCCTCGCAGACCTGCGTCAATCGCGAGAGGACTTCGCCGCCGGCGACACGTTCTCGATGGACGAGGCTCGCGCCGAGTTGGAGCGGCGTCGAAGCAAGGCGGCCTGATGCCCCCGGGACGCAAGCGGGTGGACGACCGTACCAACGAACCGCCCAGCCCATACACGGTGATGTTCTCCCGACAGGCCTGCCGCAATCTCCACGAGGACCTGCCCTTGGAGGTGGCGATCGCCGCGACGGAGACTATTCAACACGCGATCGCGGTCAACCCCTATCGGGTTGGCAAGCCATTCGACGAACCCTTCGACGGCTTTTACTCCGCTCGCCGCGGCACGTACCGAATCATCTACCGGATCAACGAGGCCAAGCGAGTCGTGGAGATCCACTCGATTCGCCACCGGCGCGACGCCTACCGTTCGTAGGCGCACCCGAGCGGGGATCGGGGGGGCGTCCGCTACGGATGCGGCGACGCTCATCGGGTGCAGCCTCGGCCCTGCAAGCTGGGGCAGTGGTAGCGGCTCGCCGGCGACGGTCAGGGCGTGGTTCGCATGGTGGTACCTCCGGCCTACTTGCATTTTCGCGGGTGAACCGGCATCAGTAAGCGACTGGTGCCGGTTTGTTGTGATCTGTGGTTACAACAGCCGCCCTCGTCGCCAGCCCCGGCGATGCTGCTGCCACAGCCCGACCTCGACCTCATCTTCGGTGGTCTCGTCGTCTGCGGCCACGTTGTCGGCCGGCGAGTTGTCGTCCGGTGCCGCCCAGCCGCAGGTCCGGCGCACCTCACCCGGGCGGCCGAACGTCTCACCGTACCGACGCTGTGCCGGAGCGAGCGCCTGTCGCCGCTGTCACCGCGGGCAGTCGGATCGGCGGCATGTTCAAATTTGCCTCCTGGTGTCGGCGATTTGCCCAGCAATCACCGTTTCCTCACTAACCTCGATCTGGAAGAGATCGGGAGGTGGGGTAATGGGTCGACGGCGGTCGAGAGCGGATGGCATCCGTCCTTCGGGGGGCTGCGCTGGGGCCTCGGGCCGACGATCGGGGATGACCTCGGCGACGACGGTCTGAGGACCGCGGATGAACCGCGAGCCGGATCCTGGACAGGTACTCAGCGGGGAGGGAGTGGCAGCGCGAATGCCTACTGGCGCGCCGCCAACAATCTTGCTGCGGGCCAGATCTACCTCATGGCCAACCCACTGCTGCGTGAGCCGCTGCGCGCAGAGCACGTCAAGCCTCGTCTGCTCGGCCACTGGAGTACCCGCCCGGGTCTGAATCTGGTCTGTGTACATCTCAACCGGTTGCGCAGAAACGGTGACCTGACGGCCGGCCAGTTGGGCAGCGCGGTCGCGTTCATCCGATCCTCTGTGTGGTGGTCGAGGATGCCGAGGCTGGGGTGCAGGCAGGGCGGCCGAGCGAGCTCGCCATCGGCGTCGACCGCACCGGCCATCCGAGTAGCTCCGCGCTCATGGCGCCGATGTGGTCGTCGCCGATATGGCCGAGGCGGAGGTTCGGCAGGGCACCCGGCTGTCGGGGTTCACGGGCCGCGACACGAGCCCGGTGAGATGCCGCACTGCTGGCTTGACTGTCCTGCATCGTCGAGAAGAAGACCGCGAGGAGACCGATGCGCCATGGCTAGCACCGCATACGTTCGCTGGTTCGAGAAGGTGGGCAACGATGACGTCGCGAGCGTGGGTGGGAAGAACGCCTCCCTCGGCGAGATGATCCGCCACCTCCGGGCCAAGGGAGTGCGGGTACCGGGCGGTTTCGCGACGACGGCGGACGCCTACCGCGCGTATCTCGAGCACAACGCTCTCGGGAGCAGGCTGCGCGAGCTGACGCAGGCCCTGGAGCGGGGCGAGCGGTCGTTGGAGGAGGTGGGCGGGATCATTCGGCGGGCGATTCGCGGCGGCGAGTTCCCGAGCGACATCGATCAGGCGATCCGCGACGCCTACCGGGAACTGTGCCGCCGCAACGAGGTCGAGGACGTCGCGGTTGCCGTCCGCAGCAGCGCGACCGCCGAGGATCTGCCGGAGGCGAGCTTCGCCGGGCAGCAGGAGACCTATCTCAACGTTCGAGGCGGCGATGACCTGCTGGATGCCTGCCGAAGGTGCTACGCGTCCCTGTTCACCGACCGCGCCATCAACTACCGCCAGCAGCGTGGGTTCGACCATCTGAAGGTCGCCCTGTCCATCGGTGTGCAGAAGATGGTCCGGGCCGACCGTGCCTGCGCCGGCGTGATGTTCTCGCTCGACACGGATACCGGATTTCCCGACGTGGTCGTGATCAACGCGTCGTGGGGACTGGGCGAGACGGTCGTGCAGGGTGCCGTCGACCCGGACGAGTACCGCGTGTTCAAGCCACGGCTCGGCAAGGCCGGCGTGGTTCCGATCCTCGGCAAGACCGTCGGGAGCAAGAAGAAGAAAGTCATCTACGCGTCGGGTGGCGCTGCCACGACGAAGAGCGTGGACACCCCAGCCGCCGAGCAGAAACGCCTGGTGTTGACTGACGACGAGATCCTGTCGCTGGCCGAATGGGCTGCCCTCATCGAAGAGCACTACGGCAAGCCGATGGACATGGAGTGGGCCAAGGACGGCGAATCGGGGAATCTCTACTGCGTGCAGGCACGGCCCGAGACGATCCAGGTTCGCAGGCAGGCCGCGGCATTCAGGACGTACCGCCTCGTGGAGCCGGGGGAGGCGCTGGCCACGGGGGTCGCGATCGGGGAGGCGATCGCCGCCGGCCGGGTGAAGGTCCTGCACAGCCCGAGCGAGATGGACCGGTTCGAGGACGGCGACGTGCTGGTCACCCGACGCACTGACCCGGACTGGGGTCCGATCATGAAACGTGCGGCGGCCATCATCACCGATCACGGCGGGCGAACCAGCCACGCCGCCATCGTGAGCCGGGAGCTCGGCGTCCCCGCAGTCGTCGGGACCAACTCCGCGACCAGGGACCTCCACGACGGCGAAGGCGTGACCGTGTCCTGCGCGGAAGGGAGTGAAGGACACGTCTATCACGGCACGCTGCGGTACGAGGAACGCGACATCGATCTCGGGACGCTCCCGAAACCACCGGTCCGGATCATGATCAATCTCGCCGAACCCGACGCGGCGTTCCGCTGGTGGCGCCTACCCGTACATGGCGTGGGACTGGCGCGGATGGAATTCATCATCAACAACACCATCAAGATCCACCCGCTCGCCCTGGCCCGGTTCGACCAACTCGAAGACGGCGAGGCCCGCGCCCTCATCGAAGAGCTCACCTCCGGCTATGCGGACAAGACGGAGTACTTCGTCGACCACCTCGCCCGTGGCGCCGCGACGATCGCCGCCTCCCAGTACCCCGATCCGGTCATCGTCCGGATGAGCGATTTCAAGACCAACGAGTACGCCAAGCTGATCGGGGGCGCGCAGTTCGAGCCGCGCGAGGAGAACCCGATGCTCGGCTTCCGGGGAGCCTCCAGGTACTACAGCGACCGTTACAAGGACGGGTTCGCCCTCGAATGCCGGGCCATTCGAAAGGCAAGAGAGGTGATCGGCCTCGACAACATCGTGGTGATGATCCCATTCGTCCGCAGCCCCGAGGAGGCGGATCGGGTCATCGCGGCCATGGCCGAACACGGACTGGAGCGCGGGAAAGCCGGACTGCAGCTCTACATGATGTGCGAGGTGCCGTCCAACGTCTTCCTGGCCGAGCGGTTCGCCGAGCGGTTCGACGGATTCTCGATCGGCAGCAACGACCTGACCCAGCTGCTCCTCGGCGTCGACCGCGACTCCGAGGTGCTGAGCGGCCTGTTCGACGAGCGGAACGACGCCGTCAAGACGGCCATCGCCCAGGTGATCGAGCGCGCGCACCGGAGCAGGTGCAAAGTCGGTATCTGCGGCCAGGCGCCGAGCGACTATCCGGAGTTCGCTCGCTTCCTCGTGGAATGCGGCATCGACTCGATCTCCCTCAATCCGGACAGCGCCCTCGACGTCATAGGAAAGCTGGGCGGCGTCTAGCCGCGGCCGTGGCGGGCATGCAAGGTCGCTCGCCGCCTCGTGGCGTGATGCGTTTTGAAGCGGAAATCCTGACCGAAGGGCTGCGTCATGAAGATCTGCGTGTTCGAGGTGGAGAGCTGGGAGCGCGACGCATTCAGCGAATTGAGCGGCGAGCATGAGCTCACGTTCACGAGTGATGTCATCACCAGCGAGAGCGCAGCCAGGTATGCCGACGCGGAGGCCATCTCCACGTTCGTCTACTCGAAAGTCGGCAGTGACATCCTCGACGCGCTGCCGAAGCTGAAGATCATCGCATCACGCTCAACAGGCATCGATCACATCGACACGACTGCGTGCAAGGAGCGCGGCGTCACTGTCTGCAACGTTCCCAGCTACGGCAAGAACACCGTCGCCGAGCATGTCTTCGGCCTGCTGCTGATGATCAGTCACCGGCTCGAACAGGCCGTGGACCGCACGCGGAAGGGCGACTTCTCGTCAAGGGGACTACAAGGTTTCGATCTACTCGGCAAGACGCTGGGCGTGATCGGCACCGGGGACATCGGCACCGCCGTGATCCGTATCGCCAAGGGCTTCGGCATGCGGGTGCTCGCCTTCGACGTCAAGCACAACCAGGCCGCCGCCCACCAACTCGACTTCCGGTACGTCGATCTGGACTCGCTCCTGCAGGACTCCGACGTCGTGACGCTGCACGTTCCGGCGAACCCGAAGACCCACCACCTGATCGGTCAGGAGCAGTTCGCCAGGATGAAGGACGGGGTGGTGCTGATCAACACCGCCAGAGGCGACATCGTCGACGTTCGAGCGCTGGCCCGTGCCCTCGCAGACCGCAAGGTCGCCGCCGCGGGGCTGGACGTCCTGCCGAACGAACCGGTGATCCGCGAGGAGGCGGAGCTGCTCCGGTCGGTCTACGAGCGACAGCACGATGTGGCCGCCCTGCTGGCCGACGAGATCCTGGTCCGAATGGGAAACGTCATCGTGACCCCGCACAGCGCCTTCAACACTCGGGAGGCCGTACAGCGCATTCTCGACACCACCATCGACAACCTTCAAGGATTCATGCGCGGTGCCGCGATGAACGTGGTGGTGAGCCCCGTACCGGTCGCAGCGGGACAAGGGTCCTGAGACGACAGGCGGGGCCCCGATCCCCCGTTCCCGGCGGGCCTGCGTGACCGGCTGGGCCACGCGGCTTCCCGGTCGAGCACGGAGTTGGCGGTGACTGAGCGGTCGCCACCTGGTTCCCTCGGCTCGGGTTGCTCAGCAAACTGCTCGAGCACCCGGGCGGCGCGCCGACCCCATGACCCGACTCGGCGTTCACCGGCCGGGTCAGGCCGGGACCGCCTTCGGCCACGGCCGAGGGCTCGCAACCGGCGGGCGGGCAATTCGGATCGCGCCGCCGAGGTCGGCGTGCGATGGTGGGCCCCGTGCCCCAGCCGATCATGCACAGCGACCGCCTGCTGCTGGTTCCCCTCGCCGACCACCACCTCGAACTGGAGATCGAGCTTGACTCCGATCCGGAGGTGCTCCGCTATCTGTTCGGCCGGGCGCACACCCGGGACGAGGTCATCGCCTCGCACGCCCGGCGGATGGCGTTGGGCCGCAAGGTGGACGGCCTGGGCTACTGGATGGCGTTCGGGTCCGCCGGCGGGGAGCCCGGCCCGAGGCCGCCGGCCCGTGCGGAGGAGGGCGAGTTCGTCGGACTGCTGATGCTCCCCCCGGCGCACGGCCCCGACCAACCCGACGACCCCACCGTCGCCGACCTGGGCTACCGCCTCGTCCGCCGGTACTGGCGGCAGGGCCTGGCCAGCGAGGCGTCCCGCGTGCTGTTGCGGCATGCCTTCGACACCGTCGGGCTGCGCCGGGTGATCGCGCAGACGATGACGGTGAACGCCGGCTCCCAGGGCGTGATGAAGGCCGTCGGCATGCGGTACGTGCGGACCTATTTCCCGCCCTGGGACGACCCGCTGCCGGACGCCGACCTCGGCGAGGTCGAGTACGAGATGACCCGCGAGATGTGGGCGGAACGCCGTGGTGACCGCTGAGGACGCCGGGCCCCCGGCCCCGGCCGCCCGCCGGGCGTGACCTGCCCGGCAGGCGGCAGCCACCCTCCGGCGGGTCGCCCGGAGCCCACGGTCAGCGCGGCTCGTACGCCTTCGGCAGGCGCATGCCCCGCTCCGCCATGATCTCGCGTACCCGGTTCGGGTAGTTGGTGATGATCCCGTCCACGCCCAGGTCGATCAGCGCCTCGACGGTGGCCGGGTCGTCACAGGTCCACGGGATGACCTTCAGGCCCCGGGCGTGCGCCTCGGCCACCATCGTGGCGTCCGGGTAGAAGCGGAAGCCCGGGTCGGCGACGGTGCCGTTCTGGGGGAAGCCGTAGTTGGGGGACAGGGCGGTCACGCCGGGGATGGCCGCGGCGGCCCGGACGAAGTCACCGTCGAAGTCGTCCGCGTCGAGGCCACCGAGCCACGGCGAGGCACCGGGCCTGCCGACCTGGAGAAAGTCGTAGTTGGTGAGCGCCACCAGCGGCCACCGGGAAGCGAGCCGGTGCATCACCCGCAGCGCACCCCAGTCGAAGGACTGGATGGTGACCTGGTCCTCGATGCCCGAGGCGCGGATCTCCTCGAACACCCGGCGGACGAACAGCTCGCGCGGGGCGGTCTGCTCCGGTGCCCCCGCCTCGACCTTGGTCTCAATGTTCAGCGTGACCTGGTGGGCGTGCCAGTCCCTCACCAGGCTCAGGACGTCCCGCAGCTCGGCCATCCGGACACCGGGGATCCGCTCCTGATCCGGGAAGCCGGGCAGCTGCTGGTAGCCGCAGTCCATCGTCTTGATCTGCGCCAGAGTCAGATCCTTGATGTACCTCCCGACGTACGGATACATCGGATCCCCGAGGGTCACCGGCGCGGTGTCCCGGCACTTCTGCGCGCTGACCCGCCGGTCGTGCGTGACCACCACCTTCTCGTCCTTCGTGACCTGGGTGTCCAGCTCCAGCGTGCTGACCCCGAGCCGCATGGCCTTGGCAAAGCCCGCCAGGGTCTCCTCGGTGGTCAGGCCGATGCCGCCGCGGTGCGCCTGCAGGTCGAAGTGGGTCTTGTGCGGCAGCACGCCGGGACCGGTGCCGGTGGCAGCGTGCGCGGCCGACGGCGTGGCCAGCACCGCCCCGACGGCCAGCGCCGCCAACAGTCGACGGACGGACATGGGATACCTCCCCATTGCTCGGATGACGCTGCCGAAGCTAGGCGGGGGGTCGGTGCCCGTCGTGGCCCTGGCGTGAGAAGGCCGTGAACGTTCGCGGACGCGGAGGGTACGCCGGGCCGGGCCGCACCGATGCGCGGCCCGGCCGCGAAATCACCGCGGACCGCGGGTTTTGGGCAGGTCGAACTGGTCGGCCTTGCGGCAGTCCTTCGGGCCGCCGATCGCGCCCGGCCCAAGCCGGTCGAGGGCCTGCCGGGCCCGGTACCGGCCCAGGTTCCAGGCGTACCAGGGGTCGGACTGCTTCAGGTCGTCGGCGATCCAGCTCAGCGTGCAGCGGCGTACCGGGTCGGGAAGCTGGCTCAGCGCGGGCGTGGCGTCGGCGGAGAGGGCCCGCAGGTACCAGGCGTCGATCTTGCCGGTCTGTTCGTACCGGACGATGTTGCGCTGGGCCGCGTAGTCCTCGGGGTTGAGCACAGCCAGGCCGAGCAGCATCACCACGGCGAGCGCGACGGTGGTGCCCGGGATCCACCGGCCCTGCCACCGCAACCCGGCCGCCAGGATCATCAGGAACACCACCCCGAGCAGCAGTTCGAACGCCATCACGAAGATCCGCTCGCCGGTGAAGCTGTAGACCTTCTGGTACGTCCACATCCGGGACAGCGCCGACACCACGATCACCACACTGAGCGCGCTGAGCAGGCCCAGCAGGACGCGCAGCACGGTCCGCTCGACTGGGCGCTCCCGGCCGGCCCACCGGCTCACCCCGCCGAGCACCGCCAGGGTCAGCAGGGTGACGAAGAGCAGCTGCCAGAAGCCGCTGCGGGCGTACTCGGAGTAGCTGAGCCCGGCGACCTTCTGCACGTGCCGCTGCCCGCCGAAGAGCACGGTGAACTGCACCGCGACGAAGCCGGCGAAGAGCAGCGTCAGCGCCCCGATGGCCGGGGCCCACTCCAACAGGCCGAGCCGGCGGCCGGTGGGCTTGTCGACGGTGGACAGGTCCGGCGGGGCGGCCAGGGTGTAGACCGCCGCGACCGCGATCAGCCCGCCGACCACCGCCAGGAAGATCCCCCGGAACACCGACGCGACGTTGATGTCGGGGACGATCGCGCTGAGGACCTCGTTGAACGCCGCGTCGGCCGAGGCGAGCAGGGCGCCGAAGATCAGCAGGACCAGCACGGTGGCCGCGACCGAGCCGGCGACCCGGCGCACCATCCCCGCGTCGGGGGAGGCGGTGACGTGCCGGCGTACCCAGGGCAGGCCGCGGAACGCCGCGAACGGCGTGGCGACCAGGCCGAACAGGATCGAGCGGACGAGCCGTCCGCCGACAATGGCCAGGGTCGCGCAGCCGAGCGCGCCGAGCACGCAGAAGGTCACGAGCCACCAGGCGTTGCGGAAGGCCAGCACGGCCAGCAGCGCCAGGGCCGCCGCCGCCCAGCCGCCGCGGATCAGCCGCTCGGCGCTGGGCAGCTCGGCGGTCCGCCGCCGTACCGCCAGCAGCACGCCGAGGGTCAGCGTGAGCCAGCCGAGGAACCAGCCGATGCCGACCCGGCTCAGCGGTACGAAGAACGCGGTGCCCAGCGCGCCGGCGAGCACGCCGAGCGGGACGGACCGGCCGGCGGCCTGCTTCGGCCCGGGCCAGCGTGCGCCGAGGAACGACGTCCGGGGCCCGCGCGGCCGGGGGGCCCAGGACGCCCCGGGCTGGGGCGGGAAGGTCTGCCAGGGCGGCTGCGCGGGGTACGGCGGGCCCGGAACGGGTCCGGGCGCGGGCCGGCCGGTGACCGGCGGGGTGGGCCAGGGGGCCGGCTGCGCGACGGCCGCCGCTGTCCCGGCATCCGGTGTGCCCGCGGCCTCCTCCGTCGCCGCTGTCCCGGAACCGGGTGTGCCCGCGGCGTCCGTCGCGGGTGTCCCGGACGGCCTCCCGGCGGTGGGCGGGTCGGCGGGCCGCGTGGGGCCGGCTGCCGTGGCCGGGGCGGTGCCGGCCTCGGCCGGGGGCTCCGAGTCGTCAGCGGCCCCGGCGGGGCGAGCTGCGGAGGCGTGGGTGGCCGACGCCGTCGGGTCGTCGGGCCGGTCCGCCCGCCCCGCCGCGTCGTCACGCGGGGCTGCCCCGGCGGCCTCGACGGCCGGCGCGGTGGCCTGGACGGGTACGCCCGGCGCGGGCACCGGGACCCGGTGCGCGGTCGGCGGCCCGGGGACGGCGGCCGGCGCATCCCCGCCCACCGGCACCAGCGGCAGGAACAGCGCGTACCCCCGGGTGCCGGGCGGCACCGTCACCGGGATGGCCCAGGCGGGCTCGCCCTCCCGGCCGGGCCACACCATGGGGGGCGGAGCTCCGTCCGCCGTGGGCACGGCGAGAAGGTACGGGGTGACGTCGGCGGGGACGTCATCGGCCGCGCTCCCGGCTGCGGCGGCGGTCGGGGGTGAGTCCGGGGTGGACGGCGGCTCGGACACCAGCACGCTCCTCGTTGATCACAGGGTGCCCGTCACTGTAGGGCCCGGGGTGGCCCAGCGCCGTCCCGGTCGTTCGTTCGGTCAGCAGACCCGGGCCGGCCCGGTGACCCCGTCGGCGCCCTCACGCTCCACGGCGGTGAGGTTGGCGATGGTGGTGGCGGCGATGTTGTGCATCGCCTCCTCGGTGAAGAACGCCTGGTGACCGGTGATCAGTACGTTCGGGAAGGTGCTCAGCCGGGAGAAGTCGTCGTCCCGGAGCATCTGGTCGGAGAGGTCCTCGAAGAACAGGTCCGTCTCCTCCTCGTAGACGTCGAGGCCGAGGTGGCCGATCCGGCCGCTCTTCAGTCCCCGGATGACGGCCCGGGTGTCGACCAGCGCGCCCCGGCTCGTGTTGATCAGCATCACCCCGGGGCGCATCTGCGAGATCCGCTCCTCGTCGATCAGATGGTGCGTGTCCGGGGTCAGCGGGCAGTGCAGGGTGACCACGTGCGACTCGGCGAGCAGCGTCTTCAGCGGCACGTAGGTGACGCCGGCGGCGAGCGCCTCGTCGTTCGGGTACGGGTCGCTGGCCAGCACCCGGCAACCGAACCCGGCCATGATCCGGGCCACGCAGACCCCGATCCGGCCGGTGCCGACCACGCCGACGGTCTTGCCGTGCAGGTCGAAGCCGAGCAGCCCGGTCAGCGCGAAATTGTGCTCGCGGACCCGGTTGTACGCCCGGTGGATCTTGCGGTTGAGGGCGAGCACGAGCCCCACGCAGTGCTCGGCGACCGCGTACGGCGAGTACTCCGGGACCCGGACCACGGTGATCCCCAGCCGGGTCGCGGCAGCCACGTCGACGTGGTTGTAGCCCGCCGACTGCAGGGCCACGAGCCGCACGCCGGCCTCCGCCAGCCGATCCAGCACCGGCGCGCCCAGGTCGTCGTTGACGAAGGCGCAGACGGCGTCCGCGCCCGCCGCCAGGGCCGCGGTCTCCACCGAGAGCCGCGGCTCCAGCAGGACCAGATCGTGCCCGGCCGCGGCGTTCGCCGTGGTGAGGAAGTCCCGGTCGTACGGCTTGGTGCTGAAGACGGCCACCCGCATGCCGAACACGGTAGGGCCACCACCCGCCCGGCCGCGGCGTGCTCCCAGCAGGCGGGCGCCCGCTCACCTCACGGTGGTGGTCTCCTCGACCGCGTTGTCGGTCGGATCGGGGTCGTACTCGTCGCCGATGGCCCGGGTCCGGCCGGTGACCGTGCCCGGGCCCTGCGGGCGCAGCGTGACCGTCACGGTCGTGGTCGCACCGTCCGGCAGCAGGCCCAGGTCGCATTCCATCCGCCCGGTGACGGGTAGCTGGCAGCCGCCCTGCGATGCCCCGACGGAGAGCAGGGCGAGGCCGCCGGACACCGTGGTCGACCACTCGTGCGTCAGCTGCACGGCGGACGGCGACGGACCGTGGTTGGTGACCGTCAGCGTCCAGGTGAACGGCCGCCCCGGTGGCGTCGGGTCGGCGGACTCGCCGATCGCCACGGCGAGGTTCGCGGCGGGCAGGGTGGTGAACGTGGTCGAGGCGGCGTTGTCAGCCGGCTGGGGGTCCGGCTGGTCCGCCGTGACGGAGCCGGAGATGGTCCAGTCGCCCGGCCCGGCGGCGGTCAGCGCGATCGGACCCGACTCGCCGGCGGACGGGGGCAGCGACGAGCCGCCCCGAGTGCAGACGCTGCCCGTTCCCTCCGTAACGCACGACGCGCCCGAGAGGACGGTCAGGCCGGCCGGCATCCGCAGGGTGGTGGTGACGCCGGTGGCGGGCGCGGGACCGGCGTTGGTGACCTCCACGCCGATGAAGAAGGTGGCTCCCGCGTAGACCGTGGCGAGCGGCGGGCTCAGCTGGAGCGCGAGGTCGGCCTCGGTGGGGGCGTCGACCGTCGTGGTCACCGTCCGCGTGTTGTCGGACAGGTCGGCGTCGGGCTCGGCGGCGGACGCGGTGAAGGTGACCGATAGCAGGCCCGCCTCGGTCGGGCGGAGCGCGATGATCAGCGGGCTCGCCGCGGCCGACGCCGGCAGGGTGCCCAGGTCGCAGGTGACCAGGGTCGGTGTGCCGGCGCACCGGGAGTCCGAGTCGGCGGCGAGGAACGAGGTACCGGCGGGCAGCGGCGCGGTCACCACGGTGGCGGTGGCCGCCCCGGGGCCCCGGTTGAGGACGGTGGCCTGGTAGGTGACGGTCGCCCAGGCCTGGACCGGGTCCGGCTGGCCGGAGGCGGACAGGACCAGGTCGACCGGGTCGGCCGCCCGCGCCGGGGCGGCGGTGACGGCGACGGCGACGGTGCCCAGCAGCAGAGTGGTCAGGAGGCGGGTGAGACGTGACATGGCGTCCCTCTTCCCTGTCCTCGACGGTGAGGACATGGCGGCATCCAATCAGGGCAATGTATCGCTGAGTCGGCTGTCCCGCGCGCCTGTCGAACCGATGCCGTCGCCGGTCCGTACCAGGGGGCGGAGGTCGATCACATGGCCGTACGCCGAACGTTCGCCGCGGTCGCGGCTGCCGCCGCGACCCTGCTGCTCACCGCCGCGCCCGCCGCCGCGCACGGTGCCCCCGTCAGCCCGCTGAGCCGGGCGGCGGCCTGCGGCCCGGAGGGCGGCCGGGCGGGCACGCCGGTCTGCCGGGCGGCCGTCGCCGCAGGGGCCGCCGTGCGCGAGTGGGACAACATCCGGGTCGCCCGGGTCGACGGCCGGGACCGGGAACGCATCCCGGACGGGGAGCTGTGCAGCGGTGGGCTGTCCGCGTACCGGGGGCTGGACCTGCCGCGCGCCGACTGGCCGGCCACCACGCTCACCGCCGGTGCCCGGTTCACCTTCCGCTACCGGACCACGATCCCGCACAGGGGCACCTTCCGCATCTACGTCACCACCGGCTCGTACGACCCGCTGCGGCGGCTGGCCTGGACGGACCTGGAAAAGAAGCCGTTCCTGACGGTCACCGACCCGCCCATCCGCGACGGCGCGTACCAGATGTCGGGGCGGCTGCCGTCGGGGCGGAGCGGGCGGCACATCATCTACGTCATCTGGCAGAACTCCAGCACCCAGGACACCTACTACTCCTGCTCCGACGTGGTGTTCCGGCCGGCGGCGGGCGCTCCCTCCGGGGCGCGCGGCGGGGCTGCGGTGACCCCGGCGGCCCCGCCGCGCACCGTCGGGCCGGCCTCGGCCGGCACCGGGGCGGACGTACCCGCGCAGGGGGTGCCGGTGGCGGCGGTGACCGACACCGGCGGCGCCCGCCGGCCGCTGGTGGTCGGGGCGGCGGTGGGGGTCGCCGCGCTGCTGGCGGCGGCGGTCGGGCTGCGGCGGCGCCAGGCCGGCAGCGCCCCGGTCGGCCGGCCCTGCGGGATCCGCAACCACCGCGCCGGCCGTCGCCGGGTCTGGTGAGGTCAGTCCCCCGAGTAGCCCCAGAAGTGCAGCTCGGCCGGATCGCCGGCGGCGTGGTGCAGCACCACGCACCGGCCCATCCACCGGCCCCGGACGAGGTCGTCCAGGGCGTCGAGGTGGTCCCGGGTCGGCCGGTCGGTGCCGGCCGTCCGCCGGGACTCGTCAGCGGTGACCATCTCGACCGTGCAGTGCCCGGGTTCCTCGCCTGGGCGCAGGACCCGGGCCATGTCGAGGATCGAGTGGGTGCCGTCGTAGGCGACCTGCTCCGCAGCGATCAAATCGGTCAGCGAGGCCGGCGGCGGGACGGCCGCCCGCTTCTCCGCCGGGACGTCCTCGTTGCTGACCCAGTAGCCGCCCTCGGCCCACCAGTAGTCGCCCTCGGCGAAGACCCGCTTGTGCAGTTCCCGCAGCGCCGCGTCCGGGTCGGCCTGCCAGGGGACGGTGTAGCTCCAGCCGGACGCGCCCATCGGACCTGCCTTTCGTCTCCGGACCGCACCGCCGCGGCACTCCGGAGACGGACGTTAGCGGCGCGGTCCGACAACACAGTCAGCCGAGGTGGCGCTCGATCTCGGCCAGCTCCTCGGCGGTGAGGTCGAGGTTGTCCAGTGCGGCGACGTTCCCCTCCAGCTGGGCCACGCTGCTGGCCCCGATGATCAGGCTGGTCATCCGGGGGTCGCGCAGCGCCCAGACCAGGGCGAGCTGGGCCAGGCTCTGGCCGCGCCGCTCGGCGACCTCGGCCAGCCCGCGGATGGTGGCCATCTTCTCCGCGGTCAGGTCGCTCTCGTTGAGGAAGACGCTGGTCCGCACTCGCGAGTCCGCGGGGATGCCGCCCAGGTAGCGGTCGGTGAGCAGGCCCTGCGCCAGCGGGCTGTACGCGATGCAGCCCGCCCCGGTCTCCGCCAGGGTGTCCAGCAGCCCGTCGTCCTCGGTCCAGCGGTTGAGCATCGAGTATGACGGCTGGTTGATCAGCAGCGGCGTGCCCAGTTCGCGCAGGATCGCGGCGGCCCGGGCGGTCTGCTCCGAGTTGTAGTTGGAGATGCCGACGTAGAGCGCCTTGCCGGAGCGGACGATCGCGTCGAGCGCGCCCATCGTCTCCTCCAGCGGAGTGTCCGGGTCGAACCGGTGCGAGTAGAAGATGTCGACGTAGTCCAGCCCCATCCGGCGCAGCGACTGGTCCAGGGACGAGATCAGGTACTTGCGGGAACCCCACTCGCCGTACGGGCCGGGCCACATCAGGTAGCCCGCCTTGCTGGAGATCACCAGCTCGTCCCGGTACGGCTTCAGGTCAGTGGCGAGCATCCGGCCGAAGTTCGCCTCCGCCGCCCCGGGCGGCGGGCCGTAGTTGTTGGCCAGGTCGAAGTGGGTTATGCCGAGGTCGAAGGCGCGCCGGACGATGTCCCGCTGCCGCTCCGCCGGCCGGTCCGGCCCGAAGTTGTGCCACAGCCCGAGGGAGATGGCGGGCAGGCGCAGCCCGCTGCGCCCGGTGCGCCGGTAGGGCATCGAGTCGTAACGCTGATCAGCGGCGAGGTAGGTCACGCCCCGACCCTAGTGGCCGCCGGTCACAGGTCGCGGCGCAGGCGGGGCAGCTCCCGGCCGGTGGACGGGGAGATCGATGTGCCGGCGGGGGCCGCGCCGACGTGCCGGTAGCAGGGCTCCGCGCCCGGGTCCGCATCGATCCACAGGGTACGGGCGCCGGCGGCGCGGGCCGCCGGGAGATCCACCGGGCCGTCGTGCCGGCGCGCCCGGAACGGGCATGCCGGACCGCCGTTTTGGGTAGCTTCGAGGCCATGCGCTTCGTCCCGCTCGACACTCCCCGGCCCATCTCCAAGATCGGCCTGGGTACCTGGCAGTTCGGGTCCCGGGAGTGGGGCTACGGCCCCGACTACGAGCGCCGGGCCGCCCAGATCGTGCGGCGGGCCCTCGACCTCGGCATCACCCTGTTCGACACCGCCGAGATCTACGGCTTCGGGCGCAGCGAGCGCATCCTCGGCGCGGCGCTCGGCGAGGACCGGGCCAAGGTCGTGGTGGCCACCAAGATCTTCCCGGTGCTGCCGGTCGCCGCCGTCGTGCAGCAGCGGGCGGTCGCCTCCGCCGCCCGGCTCGGCGTCACCGGCATCGACCTCTACCAGGTGCACCAGCCCAACCCGGTGGTCGCCGACACCACCACCATGCGCGGCATGCGGGTCCTGCAGGACGTCGGGCTGGTCGGCGAGGTGGGGGTCAGCAACTACAACCTGCGCCGCTGGCGGTCCGCCGAGGCGGCGCTCGGCCGCCGGGTGCTGAGCAACCAGGTCCGCTACAGCATGGTCGACCGCCGCCCCGAGCAGGACCTGATCCCGTACGCGGCGGAGGCCGGCCGGATCGTCATCGCGTACAGCCCGCTCGCGCAGGGCTTCCTGTCCGGCCGCTACGACGCGAAGAACCCGCCGAGCGGGGCGATCCGCCGGGCCAACCCGTACTTCCTGCCGGAGAACCTGGAACGCGGCACCGACCTGATCGCCACCCTGCGCGAGGTGGCCGACGCGCACGACGCCACGCCCAGCCAGATCGCCCTGGCCTACCTGCTGCGCCACCCGAACGTGGTGGCCATCCCCGGCGCGTCCGGGGTGGAGCAGGTGGAGCGCAACGCGGCCGCCGCCGAGATCGACCTGGCCGACGACGAGTACGCCGCCCTCGTCACCGCCGCCCACGCGTTCCGGCCGGTCACCGGGCTGGCCGCCGTACCCAAGCTGATCCGTGCCCGTACCGGAAGGTGAACCACGATGGACGACATCACCGCGCTGATCCTCGACGACCACGCCGCCTTCCGGCGTGGCTTCGCCCGGCTCGACGACGCCCGCGACCCGACCGAACTGCTTGCCGTCTGGGAGGCGCTCGCCCTGCACCTGGACATCCACGCCGAGGCGGAGGAGGCGATCCTCTACCCGCACCTGGTCCGGCACGGGGACGACGGCGAGGACGAGACCGAGGACGCGATCGGCGACCACAACAAGATCCGGGATGCGATCGCCGATTCGAAGCGGTACGAGGTCGGCTCCGACGAGTGGTGGGCGGCGGTGTGGCGGGCCCGCCGGGAGAACAGCGAACACCTCGCCGAGGAGGAGGACGAGGCGCTGCCGGACTTCCGCAGGCACGCCAGCGTCGAGCTGCGCGCCGAACTGGGGGCGCGGTGGTTGACGTTCTACGGCGAGCACAAGAACGGCCGGAACCTGCCCTTCCTGGACAAGAACCCGGAGAAGTATGTGACCGATCATCGGTGACTCCTGCGCCGGGGGTTCCGGGGCAGCCCGACCCGCTCCGGGCGGTCACGGCCGGCGCCGGGCCGCCCCGGTCAGTTTCCCGATCAGGTCGGTCTTGCCCTCGGTGTACGCCTCCCGGTCGTGCGGGTGCCGGCCTCCTCGGCGAACCGCCGGGGCCATGCCGCGTCGTGGGGCTCGAGGTGAACCGGGGCGTCGGCGTGGCGTGAGTAGCTGTCCTGACGGTTCGGCATGGCGGTGACTCTGCCAGCGGCATCGCCGGATCGCCGGCCGGGCCGAAGGCGGTGACCGCACCACCGGGTGGCCGCCCCGAGCCGGGATCTCCCCATCGTGGGGGAGTCGGCGGGGTGACCGCCGGCGGGAGAATGGCCGGGTGACGGTCCGGGGTGTGCTGCGGCCGCTGGTGCGGGGGAGCACCTGGCGGCGCGGGGTCTTCCTGCTGCTCGGCGGGGTGCTCGCGCTGCCGTACGCGCTGCTCGCGGCGACCTTCGTCCAACTGTTCGGCGACGGCGGGGTGCCCCGCCCGCTCGGGTTCGGGCTGCTGCTGGTGGCCGCGGTGATCGCGGCGGTGCCGGTGTTCCTCGCCGGCAGCCGTACGTTGGAGGTCGCCGCCGCCCGCGCGCTGCTCGCGGTCGACCTGGCGGAGCCGGCGCTCGGCCATCGGATCGACCGGGAGACCCGGCTGCGCGCCGCGCTCTGGATCGCGCTGCACCTGGTCAGTGGTGGCCTGGTGCTGTTCGCGGCGATCAGTGCGTTCCCGATGGCGCTGGTCTTCCTGGCCGGGCAGTTCGGCCTCGACACCGGCGCGACCGCCGATGACGCCCTCGGCCCGCTGGGCCCGGACAACCCGGTCGCCGCCACGCTGACCGGGGTGGCGGTGCTGGTCGCGCTCGGGTACGCGGTGGCCGGGCTGGGCGCGCTCGCCGCGTCCATGGCCCCGGTGCTGCTCGGCCCTTCTCAGGGCGAGCGGATCGCCGCCCTGGAGGCCCGGACCGCCCGGCTCGCCGAGCGGAACCGGCTGGCCCGGGAGCTGCACGACTCGGTCGGGCACGCGTTGACCGTGGCCACCCTCCAGGCCGGGGCCGCCCGGGAACTGCTCGACGTCGATCCGGAGTTCACCCGCCGGGCGCTGCTGGCCATCGAGGAGACCAGCCGGCACGCGATGGACGACCTGGACCACGTGCTCGGGCTGCTCCGGGAGAGCGCCGGGAGGGAGCGGGAGCGGGTGCCCACCGCGCCGCAACGGACGCTCGGTCACCTCGACCGCCTGGTCGCCGACACCCGCGCCGCCGGTCTCCAGGTGGAGGCGCGGGTCAGCGGGGCGGTCGGCGGGCTGCCGCCGGTCGTCTCCCGGGAGGGCTACCGGATCGTCCAGGAGGGCCTGACCAACGCGGCCCGGCACGGCCGTGGCCCGGTGGCGCTGCGGATCGACGTGCCCCAGGCGACGGCTCCGGCGCGCGGCGCGGCGTCGGACGCGCCGGGCCGGAGTTGTCGGGACTTGGAGATCGAGCTGGTCAACGGGCTGCGCGGCGGGGCCGGGTCGCGTGGCGGCGGGCGTGGCCTGGACGGCATGCGGGAGCGGGTGCTGCTGCTCGGCGGGCGGCTCGACGCCGGCCCGGACGGCGACCGCTGGCGGGTACGGGCGTCGCTGCCGCTGCCGAGAGGGGAATCCGGATGACCATCGATGTGCTGGTCGTCGACGACGACGAGCTGATCCGGGTCGGGCTGCGGGCGATCGTCGACGCCCAGCCCGACCTGCGGGTGGTCGGCGAGGCGGCGGACGGCGCGGAGGTGCCCCCACTGGTCGCGAAGCTGCGGCCCCGGGTGGTGCTGATGGACGTCCGGATGCCGGCCATCGACGGCATCCAGGCCACCCGGCGGCTGCTCGCCACCTCCGCCGATCCGCCCCGGATCCTGGTGATCACCACCTTCGCCAACGACGAGTACGTCTACGACGCGCTGCGCGCCGGGGCCAGCGGCTTCCTGCTCAAGCGGGCCCGCCCGGCCGAGGTGGTGGAGGCGATCCGGGTGGTCGCGGCCGGGGAGTCGTTGCTCTTCCCGGCGGCGATCCGCCAGCTCGTCGGTGCGTACGGGGGCCGGGGCGGGGACGGGCTGCGCGCGGCGCGGCTCACCGACCGGGAGGCCGAGGTGCTGCGCCTGATGGCCACCGGGCTGTCCAACACCGAGATCGCCGAGCGGCTCGTGGTCGGGGTGGAGACGGTCAAGACGCACGTCGGCAACGTGCTGGCCAAGGTGGGCGTGCGGGACCGGACCCAGGCGGTGATCGCCGCGTACGAGTCGGGCTTCGTGGTGCCGACCGGCTGAGCCGCTCCCCCCGGCGGGGGAGGGGGGCCCTCCCGGCGCGGGAGGGGTCCCGGGCCGGCCCGGCCGAGGGTGGAACCATGACCACCACATCGAGGAGAATCGCCCCCTTCGCCGCCGGCTGGCTCGGACTGTGGGGCGCGGTCGCCCTGGCCGGCACGCTGACCGGCCGCGGCTACCCGTTCGGCGGGAACGACGCGAACGGCGAGGCCAGCCTGCTGCGGCTGCTGCCGGTCCGGTACGGCCCGCCGGCCTTCGCCGCGCTGCTGCTCGGCGCCGCGGTGGCCGCGCTCGCCATGGCGGGCACCGCCCGCCCCTCCCGGCCGCTGCGGGCGCTCCTGCTCGGGTACGGCTGGACCGTGGCGGCTGTGCTGGCCGTCGTCGTGCCGGATGTGCGGGTGCTGGTCATCCTCGGCTACCTGCCCATGCTGATCGTCGGCGCGCCGTTCGGCTGGCCACCCGTCGACTACGCCCGGATCTTCGACTGGACCCTCGCGGCGAAGTTCTCCGCCCTCGCCGCCGGGGTGCTGCTCGCCGCCGCCGTACTGGCCTGGCAGCGGCGTACCGCCGGGGCGTGCGCGGCGTGCGGTCGGGACGGCGAGGAGGCCGGCTGGACCACCCCGGCGACCGCCGCCCGCTGGGGCCGCTGGGCCGCCTGGACCGCCGCCGCCATCCCCCTGGTGTACGCCGGCACCCGGTTCGCCTGGGCGGTGGGTCTCCCGCTCGGCATCTCCCGGGAGTTCCTCGCCGAGCTGCACGAGACCGGACTGGTCTGGGCCGGGGCCGGCCTCGGTGCGTTCGCCACGGTCGGGGCGGTGCTCACCCTCGGGCTGGTACGGCGCTGGGGCGAGGTCTTCCCGCGCCGGCTGCCCCGGCTGGGCGGCCGGCGGGTGCCTCCGCTGCTCGCCGTCGTCCCGGGCACCCTGGTAGCCATCGCGGTGACCGCCGGCACCCTCGGCGAGCTGGCCACCCCCGAGTTCTGGCGGCTGGCCGGAGGGTTCGGCGCGGCCACCGCCCCGATGCTGCTCTGGCCGCTGTGGGGCCCGGCGCTCGGCGCCGCCACCCTGGCGTACCACCTGCGTCGGCGTGGGGTCTGCGCCCGCTGCCGGCGGCCCGGGGCGGGCCCGATCCCCGGGGCGTGAACCGGAAGTGGGCACGCGGTCATCCGACCGAGATAGCGTTGGCCGGGTGACCGCTCCCAACCAGGTTTCCCCGGTCCCGCCCGCCGAACTGCCGGCCACGCTCGGCGCGCTGCGGACGTCCGGCCATCACTACCGCACGGTCAAGCAGGAGATCCGCGACAACCTTCTCGCCCGGATGCGCTCCGGCGAGGAGCGCTTCCCCGGCATCGTGGGCTACGAGGACACGGTGCTGCCCGAGGTCGAGCGGGCGCTGCTCGCCGGCCACGACATGGTGCTGCTCGGCGAGCGCGGCCAGGGCAAGACCCGGCTGATCCGTTCGCTGGGCGCGCTGCTCGACGAGTGGACCCCGGTGATCCCCGGCTCGGTGCTCAACGAGCACCCGATGCACCCGCTCACCCCCGCCTCCCGCGCGCTCGTCGCCGAGCACGGCGACGAGCTGCCGGTCGGCTGGCTGCACCGCTCGATGCGGTACGGCGAGAAGCTCGCCACCCCGGACACCAGCGTCGGTGACCTGATCGGCGACGTCGACCCGATCCGGCTGGCCCAGGGGCGCACCCTCGGCGACCCGGAAACCATCCACTTCGGACTTGTGCCGCGCACCAACCGCGGCGTCTTCGCCGTCAACGAGCTGCCCGACCTGGCCGAACGTATCCAGGTGGCGCTGCTCAACGTGCTGGAGGAGCGGGACATCCAGGTCCGCGGCTACCAGCTGCGGCTGCCGCTGGACCTGCTCCTGGTGGCCAGCGCCAACCCGGAGGACTACACCAACCGGGGCCGGATCATCACCCCGCTGAAGGACCGCTTCGGCGCGGAGATCCGTACCCACTACCCGGTCGACCTCGACCTGGAGCTGGCGCTGATCCGGCAGGAGGCCGACCTGGTCGCCGCCGTACCCGAGCATGTGCTGGAGGTCCTCGCGCGGTTCGCCCGCGCCGTGCGGGAGTCGCCGTCGGTGGACCCGCGCTCCGGGGTGTCCGCCCGGTTCGCCATCGCCGCCGCGGAGACCGTCGCCGCGGCCGCGCTGCGCCGCGCCGGCCTGCTCGCCGCCTCCGCCGAACGCGCCGAGGCCCCGGTCGCCCGGGTCGGCGACGCCGTCTCGGTGACCTCCACCCTGCGGGGCAAGGTCGAGTTCGAGAGCGGCGAGGAGGGGCGGGAGATCGAGGTCCTGGCCCACCTGCTGCGTACCGCCACCGCCGAGACGTTCCGGGCCCGGCTGGCCGGGCTGGACCTCTCCGGGTTCACCGCGCTGGTCGCCGAGGGCGGCGAGATCGAGACCGGCGAGCTGGTCTCCGCCGCCGAGCTGCTGGGCCAGGTCGGCACGGTGCCCGGGCTGGCCAAGCTGCTCGACCGGCTCGGGCTGGGCGACGCGCCGACCCCGGAGGAGGCCGCCGCCGGGGTCGAGTTCGCGCTGGAAGGACTGCACCTGACCCGCCGGCTGGGCAAGGACGTCACCGAGTCCGGGCGCACCGTCTACGGCGGTCGGGGCTGACCGTGGCCGGCAACCGGTTCCGGTACGGGCAGTGGCGCGGCGGGCCCGACCCGCTCGCCCCGCCCTACGACGTACGGACCGCGGTGGACGCGGTCGGCGCGGAGGTGCTCGCCGGCGGCAGCCTGCGGGACGCACTGCGCGACCTGCTGCGCCGTGGCCCGCAGGGCCGCGGCGGCCTCGACGAGCTGGCCGCCCGCGCCCGCCGGCTGCGCCGGGAGGCGCTGCGCCGGGGCGACCTGGACGGGGCGGTGACCCGCGCCCGGGCGCTGCTCGACCAGGCCCTGGCCGCCGAGCGGGAGGAGCTGCGCGGGCGGGACGACGACAACGCCCGGTTCGCCGAGACGGTGCTGGACAACCTGCCCCGCTCGACCGCTCGCGCGGTGGAGGAGCTGTCCGGGTACGACTGGGCCAGCGACGAAGCCCGCGCCACCTACCAGCGGATCCTCGACGGGCTGCGCGGCGAGGTGCTGGAGCAGCGCTTCGCCGGGCTGCGGGACGCGGCCCGGGCCGCCGCGGACCCGGCCGCCCAGCGGCAGCTCGCCGAGATGATGCGCGACCTCAACGACCTGCTCGCCCGGCACGCCCGCGGGGAGGACACCACCGACGCGTTCGCCGAGTTCATGCGCCGGCACGGCGAGTTCTTCCCGGAACAGCCGAAGGACGTCGACGAACTCGTCGACGTGCTGGCGCGGCGGGCGGCGGCCGGCGAGCGGCTGATGCGGTCGCTGTCGGACCGGCAGCGCGAGGAGTTGGCCGGGCTGATGCACCAGTCGCTCGGCGACCAGCTGGCCGGCGAGGTGTCGCAGCTCGACGCTCATCTGCGGACGCTGCGGCCCGACCTGAACTGGCAGCGCGGCGAGCGGGTCCGGGGCGACCAGCCGCTCGGCTACGGTGAGGCGACCGGCGCGCTCGGCGAGATCGCCGAGCTGGACGAGCTGCTGGACTCCCTCGACCAGGAGCACCCCGGCGCCACTCTGGACGACGTCGACGTCGACGCGGTGGCCCGGACGCTGGGCCGGGACGCCGCCGACGACGTGCGCCGGCTGCGCGAGCTGGAGCGGGAGCTGCGCCGGCAGGGCTGGGTGACCCGGGACGCGGAGGGGTTGACGCTCAGCCCCAAGGCGTTGCGCCGGCTCGCCGGCACCGCCCTGCGGCGGGTCTTCGCCGACCTCACCGCCGGCCCGCGCGGCCAGCACGACCTGCGCTCCGCCGGGGCGGCCGGCGAGGTGAGCGGCGGCTCCCGGCAGTGGGAGTACGGCGACGAGCAGCCCCTGGACGTGGTGCGCACCATCACCCGCGCGGTACGCCGGGCCGGGCCTCAGGTGCCGGTGCAGCTCGCGGTCGAGGACTTCGAGGTGGTGGAGACCGAACGGCGGGCCTCGGCGGCGGTGGCGCTCTGCGTCGACCTGTCGTACTCGATGATCTCCCAGGGCCGCTGGGGGCCGATGAAGCAGACGGCGCTGGCCCTGTCGCACCTGGTGGCGACCCGCTTCCCGCAGGACGCGCTGCAGATCGTCGGCTTCGGCCTGGAGGCGACCACGCTCACGCAGCAGGAACTCGCCGCGATCGAGCCGGACATGCGGCAGGGCACCAACCTCCAGCACGCGCTGCGGCTGGCCGGGCGGCACCTGCGCCGGCACCCCGGCGCCGAGCCGGTGGTACTCGTGGTCACCGACGGTGAGCCCACGGCGCACCTGGATCCGGAGGACGGTGAGGCGTACTTCCACTGGCCGCCGCTGCCCGAGACGATCGAGGCGACCGTGCGGGAGGTCGACAAACTCACCCGGTACGGCGCCACGCTGAACCTGTTCATGCTCGGCGACGACCCGGGCCTGCGGCGGTTCGTCGACGCGGTGGCCCGCCGATCGAAGGGCCGGATGTTCACGCCCGACCTCGACGACCTCGGCGAGTACGTGGTCTCCGACTACCTGCGCGCCCGCCACGGCCGCCGCTGAGGGTCTGCGCGCGACTTCGGGATGCCGCTGCCCCAAGCTGGCGGGAGGCAGCGGCATCCCTCGAACGTGTCGTGCCCGGGGTCGATGTCCCGCGTGTCCGGGCTGTGCGCCCTGGGCGTTGATCGACCGCGGGTTGCGGCGGGTGGGGGTGTCGCGGGTTGGGCATCGGTGGGTGGTCGTCG
>NZ_JBJZOG010000088.1:0-27478 GCF_047200535.1 Micromonospora mangrovicola
GTTGATGGGGTCACCAGTTCACGGCGATGTACTTCGCCTCCAGGTAGTCCAGCATCCCGTGGTGGCCGCCCTCCCGGCCCACGCCGCTCTGCTTGGTGCCGCCGAACGGGGCGGCCGGGTCGCTGACCAGGCCACGGTTGAGGCCGACCATGCCGGAGTCGAGCGCCTCGCTGAGCCGCAGGCCGCGCGCCAGGTCGCCGGTGAACACGTAGGACACCAGTCCGTACTCGGTGGCGTTGGCCAGCCGGATCGCCTCGGCCTCGTCCTCGAAGGTCACGATCGGCGCCACCGGCCCGAAGATCTCCTCCTTCAGGATCGGTGAGTCCGGGGTCACGTCGAGCAGCACGGTGGGCTCGTAGTAGTAGCCCTCTCGCTCTGGACGGCGGCCACCGACCACGGCCTTCGCGCCCGCGTCGACCGCTCTCCGGACCAGCTCCTCGACCTTGGCGGCGGTGTCGCCGTTGACCAGGGGGCCCACCTGGTTGGTCTCGTCCAGCCCGGGCCCGACGCGGAGCGCCTTCATCCGCTCGGCGAGCCGCCTGCTGAACTCGTCGGCGATGGAGGCCTCGACGTAGAACCGGTTTGCGGCGGTGCACGCCTCACCGGCGTTGCGCATCTTCGCGACCATGGCACCGTCGACAGCGGCATCCAGGTCGGCGTCGGCGAACACGAGGAACGGGGCGTTGCCGCCCAGCTCCATGGAGCAGTTGATCACCTGGTCCGCGGCCTCGCTCAGCAGGATCCTGCCCACCTCGGTGCTACCGGTGAACGACAGCTTGCGGACCCGCGGGTCGTGCAGCATCGCCGAGACGACGGCACCCGAACGACGGGCGGGCAGGACGTTGACGACCCCTGGTGGCACGCCGGCGTCCTCCAGGATGCGGGCCATGGCGAGCGCGGTCAGCGGCGTGTCGCTCGCGGGCTTGAGCACCATGGTGCACCCGGCCGCCAGTGCGGGACCGATCTTCCGGGTCGCCATGGCCGCCGGGAAGTTCCACGGGGTGACGAGCACGCAGATGCCGACCGGCTGCTGCAACACCAGGATCTTGTTCGTCCCGGAGGGGGCCGTCACCACCTCGCCGGTTGCCCGGACCGCCTCCTCCGAGTACCAGCGGAAGAACTCGGCGGCATAGGCCACCTCCCCGCGGGCGTCGGCCAGCGCCTTCCCGTTCTCGAGCGTGATCAGCCTGGCCAGGTCGTCGGCCTGCGCGGTCATCAGCTCGAACGCCCGGCGGAGGATCTCGGCGCGCTCACGCGGGGCGGTCGCCGCCCACTCCGCCGCCGCCTTTTCGGCTGCGTCCACGGCAGCGATCGCGTCCTGGACGGTGCCGTCTGCGACGGTGGTGATCACCGAGCCGGTCGCCGGGTCGACCACGTCGAAGCGACCGCCGTCGGCGGCGGGCACGCCCTTGCCACCGACATACAGGTCGGTGAGCAGGTCGGCAACCCGTAGAGGACTGGGAGCAGAGGTCGTCTCGGGCATGGTGTGTCGCCTTTCGAGAGAAGTGGACACGAGAGAAAGGTGCAGGGGTGCCGCGAGGTCGGCTCAGTACGGGTTGGCGACCACGAGGTCCTGGGCCGGGAAGAGGGTGAGGATCCGGGGCCCCTCCGGTGTCACCACAACCTCCTCCTCGATCCGCGCCGCCGAGAAGCCGTCGCTGGCCGGGCAGTAGGTTTCCAGTGCGAACACCATGCCGGGCTGGAGTTCGATCGGCTCCTTCATGCTGTTGAGCCGGGAGATGATCGGGCGCTCGTGGAGGCCGAGGCCCAGTCCGTGGCCGAACTGGAGGCCGAAAGCCGCCATCTCGTTCTCGAACCCGAACTCCTCCGCCTTCGGCCACACCGCCGCCACCTCGTCGGTGCCGACACCTGGCTTGATCATGTTGATCGAGGCGTCCATCCACTCGCGGGCCTTGGTGTAGGCGTCACGCTGGCTCGGGGTCGCACTGCCCACGCTGAAGGTGCGGTAGTAGCAGGTGCGGTAGCCGTTGAACGAGTGGATGATGTCGAAGAATGCCTGGTCGCCTGGCCGGATCAGGCGGTCCGAGAAGTTGTGCGGGTGAGGGTTGCACCGCTCACCCGAGACGGCGTTGATCGCCTCGACCTGGTCGGACCCCATCTCGTAGAGCCGCTTGTTGGCCAGAGCGACGATCTCGTTCTCCCGGATCCCGGGCTTGAGGACCTCCACGATGTCCTGGTAGACACCGTCGACCATCGCGGCGGCCTGGGTCAGCAGCATGATCTCGTCGGAGGACTTGATCTGCCGCGCGTCGAGCATGAGCTGCTGGGCGTCGACCACGGTCAGCCCCTGCCGCTGCATCTCGAAGAGGAACGGCGGCTCCACGATGTCGACGCCGACCGGGGCGTCCGCGACTCCGGCGTCCTCGAGCAGCCCCTTGATCTGCCGCACCGCCTGCTCCATCAGGCCGGCGGTGGGGGCGATGGCCCCTCGGAGCCCGAGCATGCCGGCATGGCAGTTGGTCGGGTCCAGCCAGGGCGAGTAGAGGCGGTGGTGCCGTGCGGCCGAGCCGAAGTCCCAGAGCATCGGCTCGCCGTCCCGGGTGAGCAGCGCGTAGCGGGTCATCTTGTCGCCGAGGGCACCACCGATCCAGGTCTGGGTGGTGTACCGGATGTTGTAGAAGTCGAAGAGCAGGAAGGCACCGCACTCGCTGGCCTCCAGAGAGGCCTTCGCCCGGGAGAGGCGGTACTGCCGCAGCCTGTCGAAGTCGACGCGCTGCTCGTAGTCGACGCCCATGTGACCGGGGGCGGCCATGGGTGCGGCGGCCGGAGCTGACGGCCCCATGGCTAGCTCACCTCGTCCGCTGCGCTCAGCCCGTCGTCGACGACGACGTCCTCCGGCTTGAGCACGAGGCCCGAGGCCGCCGCCTGCTGGTCGAGGAGGATCGCGAAGTCCTCGTCGACGCGGCCGCTGCTCACCGTGGCCTGCACCAGCTGGGCGGTGGCTGCGGCGACCGGCATGGGTACGTCGAGCTGACGAGCCGCGGCAAGACCGAGGTCGAAGTCCTTCCGCAGCAGGATCGGCGTGAAGGTGGGGGTGTAGTCGAGGTTCACGAACGCCGGCGTCTTGTACCGGGAGAACACCGAGCCCATCACGCTGTTGTTCAGGAAGTCGAGGAAGGCCGCCCGGGAGACGCCGCCCTTCTCGGCCAGGACGGTGATCTCGGCCATCGACTGGGTCACCACGCCCAGGAACAGGTTGTGGCAGATCTTGACGAGCCGCGCGACATCGCCCTGACCGACGTACGTGACCGACTTGCCCAGGTGCGCCAGCAGTGGAGCGACGAGGTGGTAGGTCTCCTCGGGCCCGGAGACGACCAGGCTGAGCCCGCCGGCCTTGACCACCTTGCCGTTGCCGCTCACCGGCGCGGCGAGGAAGGCCACGCCGCGTTCCGTGCAGGCTTCCCGCATCCGCTCCGACGACTCGGTCGAGACGGTGGAGCAGTCCACGACGACGCCGGGGAGGTGGTCGCGGTCCTCAAGCAGGCCACCCTCGCCGAGGAGCACCTGCTCCAGGTCGGACGGGGTTGAGACCATCGTGAAGACGACGTCGCGGTCCCGCAGCTCGGTGATCGAGTCCACCACGGTGCTGCCAACCTCGGCTAGGGGTTCGGCCTTGGCCCGGGTGCGGTTCCAGGCGGCGAGATCCACGCCCCCCTTGGCGAGACGGCGGGCCATGGCGAAGCCCATCCGGCCGGTCCCGATCCAACCCACCGTCAGATCGGTTGAGTCGCTGTTGTGTGTCATGAGCCTGCCTTTGCAATCGTTTGTATAACAACGTAGTAACGGCTGGTTCCCGAGTCAAGCCGAGGGTCTGGGGTGCGCGGACCGGGCTCCTGCCAGCTTCCGCGCGAGCCAGTCGGCGGTGTAGGGCCGGTGCCAGGGGGCGACGTTCGCGCAGCCGTGGTTGCCGTTCTCGAGCATGACCAGTTGCACCTCTCCCCCCGCCTCACGCCGCAGTCGCTCGGCGTGCTGCCACGGAATCAGCCGGTCCTGCCGGCCGAAGACGATCAGCAGCGGGGCGGTGATCTCGGACGCGGACTTCTCGAGCGACAGGGTGAGGGCGATCGCCCGCGCCTGCGCCTCGTCGCGTGCTCGCGAGCGGACCTCGAACGCCTTGCGCGTGAGTTCGGGGAGGCCCTCCCAGCACTCCCCGAAGTTGAACGGTCCGGCGAGGGCGACGCAAGCCTTCAGCCGGTCCCCGAGCGCGGCGGCGATCCGTGGTGCGTAGTAACCGCCCAGGCTCACCCCCCACACGGCGATCCGGTCGCTGTCCACCTCAGGCATCTGCAGGAGAGCCGAGAAGAGCGCCTCGGCCGGCGCGGTCCAGTCGCCCCTGATCGGCAGGTCGTACTCCGCCTCGCCCTGCCCGGGGCCGTCAACGCTGAAGGTGGCCAGCCCACGGTCGAGGAACGTCTCCGCCGTGCTGTGCAACTCCTCCTTGGTCGAGTCCAAGCCGGGGACCATGAGCACCACCGGGTGGGGACCCTCACCCTCAGGTAGCCGCAGCACGCCGACCAGGCTGGCTCCCTCGATCGGGATCTCCACCCGCCGGCCGGGTCGTCGCAGGTGGGGCAGCGCGTCGCGGTAGCAGCGAACCGCCCGCTCATGGGCCCGGCGCATCTGCTCGAGGTCTTCCACGAAGACGAACTTGCCGAAGTGGTAGTAGACGGCCGCCTGGGCCAGGTGCTGTCCGGCGGAGAGAAGCCGGTCCTGCGCGAGGGCGTCCCGACCGAGGCGCTCGTGCTCCGCACCCACCTCGGACCATGCCCGGCACCAGTCCTCCCAGCGGGTGACGCTTGCGGTGATCCGCTGGAAGTCCCAGACGGTGACCCCGTTGGTGGTGAAGCGGGGGGCCCAGTGGGCGATGGCCGACGCCACCCTTGCGTCCGTGTCTGCCACTTCTCGAGCTCCCTGGGTCCGACTCCTGCAAACGAATGCAGTCTCTCCGCGCCCTCCACGACATGTCAAGCACACCGCTCAGCTCAATTGCACGTCACGGATACGAAACTTCATGGTGGAATACTGCAATCGACTGCACGTTGCGTTAGTCTGCCCAGCGACGTCAGGGCGGCCGGAGGACGAGGAGACGCAGGTGGAAATGGTTGTCGGATCCTTCACCCCGTCGGTCCTGCTCGCCGTAGCGCGGCGCACCGGGCGGCTTGATGAGCAGAGCCTCGAGATGACGGAGGTGGCGGTGACATCCTCCCCCGCACAGTTCCGCTCCCTGATCGCGGGCGAGATCGACGTCGCACTCACCAGCCCCGACAACGTGGTGGCGTACCGATTCAGCCCGGAGAATCCGTTAGGGGTCACGGCCGACGCCCGCATCGTCAGCGCCGTGGACCGCGGCCTGGGGCTCGGGCTCTACGGCAGGCCAGGTCTTGCTCCCGAGCAGCTTCGAGGGGCTCGGGTGGGTGTCGACGTACCGACCTCCGGTTTCGCCGTCGCGATGTATGCGCTCGCCGAGTCGCTGGGCGTCGGAAGGGACGAGTACGAACTCCTGACGCTCGGGTCGACGCCCCGGCGACTCGAAGCCCTGCTGGCCGGTGAGTGTGACGCGACGATGCTCAACGCGGGCAACGAGCTGCTGGCCGAAGCAATGGGAGCGGCGGCCCTTGCCCGGGTGAGCGATGTGTGCTCGCCCTACCTCGGCACGGTCGTCAGTGTTGTGGGCGAGCGCTTCCTCGAGCCGGCGCGTCGCTTCGGTGACGCCCTGAGGGAAACGGCTCGCGACATCTGTTACGGAACGGCAGAGGAGGCGGCCGTGGAGGAGGCCGCGTCGGTGCTCGGCCTTGCCGGGGACCTGGCCCGGCGCTACCTGGCACGCCTGCAGAGCAGCAGCGAGGGCCTGGTCCTCGACACGGCGGTCGACCTGGCGGCACTCACGACCGTCGTGGACCTGCGCCGGCGCTACCTCCCGAGCTTGAGGGACGGCCGGGACGTGCTCGCCGGGGCCCTGGCTCCCGAGTCGGGGCTGACGTCGTACGTCTCCTCGGAGGCCTGATGAGAAGCACGGCCTCCCGGCGCTGGTCCTCGCCGATCCGGCTGTTGCAGTACACCGCGTTCGTCAGCACGCTGGACCGCTTTGCGATGCCCCCGATGCTGATCGCCATCGCGGTCGACCTCGACGTGCCTATGTCCCGCGCCGTCCAGGCGGCGGGCGCCTACTTCGTGGCGTACGGCCTCATGCAACCGGTCTGGGGGCTCGTGTCGGACCGGCTGGGGCTCGTCCGGACGCTGCGCATCACGCTCTTCCTGTCGGCGCTCACCACAGCGGCCTCGGCACTCGCCGGTTCGGTGCTCGCACTGGCGGTCCTCCGCTGCCTAGCCGGCGGCTTCTTTGGAGCGGCCTTCCCCGCCGCGCTGATCTACGTCGGCGACACGGTTCCCGCACCGCAACGACAGAACCAGATCACCCGGCTCATGATCGGAGTCGCCCTCGGTACAGCGATCGCGTCCGTATTGGCCGGCCTCCTGGCGCACGTGGCAACGTGGCGTCTGGCCTTTCTCATCACCGGGGGCTCCGCGCTGCTGCTGGCCAGCTGCCTGGGGCGCCTCGCCGAACCGGCGGTGACCCGCGCGCACCGGACCGTGGTCGCACCCCTCGTGCAGGCGATGCGGTCGCGGGTGACCGTGCTGGTCCTCCTGCTGGCCTTCATCGAGGGTGCGGTCCTGCTCGGCGCGCTCACCCTGCTGCCGCCGGCGGTGGAGGCAACGGGGGTGAGCTCCTCGGTGGCCGGCAGCGTCACCGCCGGCTACGGCGTCGCCGTCTTCCTGTCCGCGCGGCTCGTGGGGCATCTTTCCAGGGACCTGCATCCCTCCTGGCTGATCGGTCTCGGCGGCACCGCGGCCGTCGTGGGCTGCATCGTCATGGCGGTGTCCCAGGCGCCGGCGGTGGCCCTGCTGGTCGCGCTCCTGCTCGGCCTTGCCTGGGCCGCCATGCACTCCTCCTTGCAGACATGGGCGACGGAGGTGCTGCCGGGAGCGCGGGCGACTGTCGTGTCGCTCTTCGCCGGGTCACTATTCGTCGGCAGCGCCGTCACCGCCGTCGTGGTCTCCGGCCTCGCCCAGGACGACCGCTACCGAGAGATCTTCCTGCTCGCTGCTGCCACAAGCGTCCCGCTCGCGCTGCTCGCGGTGTGGGGCCGCGCGACGTGGCGCCGGGTGGAGAAGGAACCGGCGTGAGGGGTAGCCGATGAGCAGGCCAATTCGCAGAAGGCGCACTATCATCACTGCCGTGCCCAACCCCACCCTCCGCGACGTCGCCGAAGCTGCGGGTGTTCATGCAGCTACCGCTTCCCGGGCCCTGAACCCCGAGACGCGGCGACTGGTGAACGCGGAGACGGCCCGGCGGGTGCTGAAGGCGGCTGAGTCGCTCGGATACCAGCCGAACCCCATCGCACGCAGCCTGAAGACCGCAAGGTCGCGGACGATCGGGCTCGTTATCCCGGACCTGACCAACCCGCTGTTCCCCCCGATCGTCCGCGGCATCGAGGACGTCCTCGGCCCTGCCGGCTACAGCGCCCTGATCGTCAACACCGACCACGACCCGGCCCGGGAGGAGGCCCTCGTGGCCTCGCTCCGGTCGCGGCAGGTCGAAGGGCTCATCATCGCCACGGCCCGCCTCGACCATCCCCTGCTGCGGGAGCTGCACAAGCAGGGCGTCCGGATGGTGCTGGTCAACCGCCGCGCCGAGAACGTCGACGTTCCCTGCGTCACCCCCGACGATGCGGCGGGGATCGCCATGGCCGTCAAGCACCTCGCCGGGCTCGGGCACACCCGGATCGCACACCTGGCCGGCCCGACCAGCACCTCCACGGGTGTCGCCCGCGCAAACGCGTTCCGCACAGCGCTGCACGAGCACGGTCTCGATGACGACCCGTCCCTGATTGTCGCCTGCGCGTACTGGACGGAGGACGCGGGCGCGCAGGCCCTGCGGCACCTCCTGGGCTCCGGAGCGGACCCAACCGCGATCGTCGCCGGCAACGACCTGATCGCCCTCGGATGCTACGACGTCTTCGCCGAACGAAAGATCTCCTGTCCTCGGGACATGAGCGTGGTCGGCTTCAACGACATGCCCTTCCTGGACAAGTTGCGTCCGCCCTTGACCACGATCGCGGTTCCGCACCACCAGGTCGGGGTGGAGGCGGCCCACATGCTGCTGGAGCTGTTCGAGGACTCCGCCCGCCCCTCACGGTCGGTTCTCCTCCCCCTGTCGCTCGTCGTGCGCGGCTCCACGGCACGCCCGTCCCGCAGGTGACAGATGACCGTAGGCACGACCAGCCCGTCCGCCGGCCCGCCGAGGTTCAGCCAGGAGGCGATGGCGGGTCGTGCCGCCGCCCTCGACGAGGTGATGCGGGGGCTGAGGTCGAGCACGTGGTGGTGTACGGCGCCAACCGCTCCGGCAGCGGGGGGCAGTGGCTGACGGGCTGGCCCGTCACCCGGGAGGCCGTCGTCGTGCACTCGATCGGTGAGCAGGACTCGCTGCTTGTGCATTTCCTCAACCACGTGCCCCAGGCGAGGCGGGTGGCCACCGAGGCCTCGGTGCGGTGGGGCGGGACATACGCCGAGCAGCGTCGTGGAGGAGCTGCGCGCCCGTGGGGCCGGTGCCGGCTCCTGGGTCGGGGTGATCGGGGCTCTTCCGTTCCAGGCCTTCCGCGTCCTGGAATCGGCGGTGGTGGCGTGGTCGACCTGAACGGCGCCTACACAAGGCTGCGCCTGCGCAAGTCCGCGGAAGAGATCGAGTGGCTGAAGCGAGCAGCCGAGCTTACGGATCTCTCCTGCACGGCACTGCAGCAGCGGGCTGCCCGGCTCGTCGGAGCACGAGCTCGTCGCCCTCGTGGAGGGAAGCTACCTACCTCTCGGCGGCACCAGTTACATCCACTACATCTCGATCGCCTCCATGGACTCCCCTGACCAGTGCGTCCCTGCTCAGTGGCCGGGTGAGCGGAGACTCTCAACCGGAGACGTCCTCTCCTGCGAGCTGAGCACCAGCTTCGGCATCGACTTTCCGGGGCAGCTCCTCCGCACCTTCACTGTCGGAGCGGAACCAACGCCCCTGTACAAGGAGCTCCACGCGGTGGCGGACGAGGCGCTCAACCGGATCGAGGCCCTGCTCGCGCCCGGCGTCACCCCGCTGGAGGTGGTCGAGGCAGCTGCCGTCATCGAGGAGGCCGGCTTCACCACCGTCGACGACCTCGTGCACGGCCTTGGAGGCGGTTACCTTCCACCCGTGTTCGGCTCACGGACCGGACCCTGGAGCCGCTGCCCGATCTCCGGTGCGCCGAAGGCATGACCGTCGTCGTACAACCGAACGTCACGACGACCGATGGAGCAGCAGGGGTGCAGACCGGAGAGCTTTTCCAGGTGACGGTGGACGGGTGTGCCCGTCTCCACCGCTTCCCGCGTGGCATGGGGCGCATCGCCTAGGATGCCGCGAATCGTTGGCTCGCCCGGACCCGGCCGGGTCATCGGCGGCACGCTCGACCCCTCGTGTACCAACCGCAGAGAACCGTGACGTGCTGACCGGAGTCCTCCCCTTGCTGAGCCGGTCGACCGCTTCCGCCGCGGTGGTCGTGCGGTCGCCCGGTGTCTGGACCTGGCGCCGGACCCGGCCGAGGTACGGGTGGTACTCGAGACCGTCGACAGGGCGATAGCGTGAGACCGTGGATGCGCGACGGGTAGTCGTTCCGGGCCTCCCAATCGCCGGTCTGGTGCTCGCTGCCGGCGCGGGCCGGCGCTACGGGCGTCCCAAGGCCCTGGTGGATCTCGACGGCCGCCTGCTCGTGGAGCGCGCGGTGGCCGCCGCCCGCGACGGCGGCTGCCGGCCTGTGGTGACAGTACTCGGGGCTGCTGCCGCGGCTGTCCGCGCCCGCGCCGACCTCACCGATACCATCACGACCGACAATCCCGACTGGGCGACCGGGATGGGTTCCTCACTGCGCGTGGGCCTCGCCGCCCTGCAGCCGACCGAGGCCGTCGCCGTCGTCGTACTCCTGGTCGACATGCCCGGCGTCACCCCCGAGGCGGTGCGCCGGCTCGCCGAGCTCGCCGCCCCCGACTCGCTCGCCATGGCCGGCTACGGCACCGATCGCGGCCATCCTGTCCTGCTCGGGCGGGCACACTGGGCGGGCGTCGCCGCCTCGGCCGTCGGCGATGTGGGCGCCCGGGCGTACCTGCGAAAGCGGGCCACTGACCTACGGATCGTGCCGTGCGGCGACATCGCCGCCGGCGGTGACATCGATACCGAGTCTGACCACCGTCAGCGATACGGCGGGTAGCTGGTGACCCGGTCGCCGCCGCGCGGCGGGTCATGGCTGACCCGGCACACTGGGTGGCATGCGTGACGTGCTCGATGATCTGCTCCGGTGGTGGCAGGCTGGTAAGCCGGTCGGGCTCGCGACCGTCATCGCCACCTGGCACAGCGCCCCGCGCCCGGCCGGCGCGACCATGCTGGTCGGCCCGGACGGCACCGTTGTGGGTAGCGTCTCGGGCGGCTGCGTTGAGGCCACCGTCTACGAACTGTGCCGCGAGGTGATGGCCTCCGGGGTGCCGAGGACACAACGCTACGGGGTGAGCGACGACGATGCCTTCGCCGTGGGCCTGACCTGCGGAGGCACCATCGACATCTACGTGGAACGGGTCGACCAGAACAGGTTCCCCGAGTTCGCTGACGTGGCCGCCGCGATCGCCCGGCGGGCTCCGGTCGGCGTGCTCACCTGCGTCGACGGGCCGCCTGAACGGCTCGGCCGGCACCTGGTGGTCTGGCCCGACGCTCGGGGCGGCTCGCTCGGCTCCGACCGGCTCGACGACGCCGCCGCCGACGACGGGCGCGGGCTGCTCGCCGCCGGAAGTACCGGCCTGTTGCACTACGGCACGGATGGGCAGCGGCGCGGGGACGGGCTGACCCTCCTGTTCAACGCCTACCCCCCGCCGGCTCGGATGATCGTCTTCGGGGCCACCGATTTTGCCGCCGCGGTCGCCCGGATCGGCGCCTTCCTCGGTTACCGAGTCACCGTCTGCGACGCACGCAGCGTCTTCGCCACGCACCAACGGTTTCCCTACGCCGATGAGGTGGTGGTCGACTGGCCGCACCGCTACCTGGCCGCGCAGGCGCGCGCCGGGCAGATCGACGATCGGACGGTGGTCTGCGTGCTCACCCACGATCCCAAGTTCGACGTGCCCGTCCTGCAGGTGGCCCTCGACCTGCCGCTCGCGTACGTCGGCGCGATGGGCTCCCGGCGCACCCACGTGGACCGACTGGCCCGGCTGCGCGAGGCCGGGGTGCCCGCGGCCGCGCTGGCCCGGCTCTTCTCGCCGATCGGGCTCGATCTGGGCGCCCGCACGCCGGAGGAGACCGCGGTCAGCATCGCCGCGGAGATCGTCGGCACCCGCTGGGGCGGCGGCGGTGCGCGACTGTCCGAGACCGACGGGCGGATCCACCACTGAGGTGTACGGATCACCGTCCGAACGGCTGTGGGCTTTCAATAGTCGATCGTCGTCGCTGACCTGGGCGGGTACGGCGCGGAGCCGGTAGGTCGGTCATCATCGGCGGCGTGCCCGTGTGCTTGATCTACCTGATGTTCTGCCGCTTGATCCAGTGGCTGGTTCTGCTCGCTCGATCGGACGCTGTCAAGGATGTGGAGATCCTCGTCCTGCGTCACGAGAACGCGATCCTGCGCCGCACAAACCCCAAGCCGCGCTTGAACTGGACCGACCGGGCGGTCTTGGCGGCCATGGCCCGGCAGCTTCCGAAGGCGCTGAGGTGGCATCGGCTGGTCACTCCCGAAACGCTGCTGCGATGGCACCGCCGGCTGGTGGCCCGACACTGGACCTACCCTCACCTCGGCCGCCCACCGGTCGATTCGACGATCGTGGACCTCATGGTGCGAATGACCCGGGACAACCCCGGCTGGGGCGACCAGCGCATCCAGGGTGAGCTGCTTGGCTTGGGCTATCGGGTCAGCGCCGCCACGATCCGCCGGATCCTCAAGCGGCTGCGCATCCCGCCGGCACCGGTCCGTCGCGATCACATCACCTGGCGCCGGTTCCTACGCGCCCAGGCGTCCACGACGCTGTGCTGCGACTTCTTCCATGTCGACTGCGGTGACCCTGACCCGCCTCTATGTCTTCTTCGTCCTGGAGGTCGGCAGCCGCTACGTACACATCCTCGGCGTCACCGCCAACCCGGACGGACCCTGGACCACCCAACAGGTGCGCACCTGCTGATGGAACTGGGCGAGCAAACCGACCGGTTCAGGTTCCTGATCCGGGACCGAGCCGGGCAGTTCACCGCCGCATTCGACACGGTCCTCGCCGACGCCGGCATCACCACCGTCAAGATCCCACCACGGTGCCCCCGAGCCAACGCCTTCGCCGAAAGGTTCTTGCTCACCGTCCGCAGCGAGGTCACCGACCGCATGCTCATCTTCGGCGCCCAACACTTGCGACACGTCCTGACGACGTACGCCGCGCACCACAACGGGCGGCGGGCCCACCGGGCCCGGCGCCTCACTCCCCCACGATCCACCCGGCCGGTCGTCAACCCCGACCGCCGACACATCGCGCGCCGACCAGTCCTCGGCGGGTTGACCAACGAGTACGACCGCGCCGCATAACACCAGATCAGAACCACGACCGAGTTTTGAAACCCCACAGGCGCATGCTCTCGTAGCTGCGGAACCCGGCGAGGGTCGCGGCCTGCGTCGCGCTGTGCCCCTGGTCGAGCAGTGCCCTGGCCATGTCGAACCGGATGTTCTCCACGTAGCGGCCCGGTGTCGTGGACAGCTCGTCGTGGAAGAGCCGGGTGAGGTGCCGGGTGCTCACGTTGAGGTGTTTCGCGAGTTCACCGAGCGAGTGGTCCCCGCGCGGGTTCGCGGTCGCCAGGTCGGTGATCGTGCGGAGAGCCGGCGACCGGGGCGGCGATCCCTGCAGCGATGCCGAGAACTGGGACTGACCGCCCGCACGCTGCATGTACACGACCAGGGCGCGGGCCACGTCGCGGGCCACGTCGGGCCCGCGATCCTCTTCGACGAGGGCGAGCGCCAGATCGATTCCGGCCGTGACCCCTGCCGCGGTGTACGTCGTGCCGTCCCGGACGTAGATCGCATCGGGCTCGACGCGGGACGTCGGATGCCGGGCGGCGAGTTCGTGCGCGACCTTCCAGTGCGTGGTCGCGCGCTTGCCGTCGAGGAGGCCGGCGGCGGCGAGGACGAACGCCCCGGTGCAGATCGACGCGACCCGACCGGCCGCGGCGGCCGGTGTCCGTACGGCGTCCGCCAGGTCGGCGGGGACCCGGGCGCACGGAAACCGGTCGGACCCGGCCACCAGCAACGTGTCGACGGCCGGCTCCTGCGAGAGGGCGCCGTCGGCCGCGATCCGGACTCCGAGGTTCGTCGTGGCGTCCGCACCGGTGGGCGACAGCAACACGATGCCGTAGTCGGCGCCGAACCGGTTCGCCTCCTTGAACACCTCCGCGGGACCAGCGACATCCAGCAACGTCACCCCGTCGTAGACGAGGATCGCCGCACGGTGGGTGCCGGCGGTCACCACCGCGGTCCCTTCGGAGCCGGATCCGCTTCGTGGCGGCCGGACGCCGGCGGCGTTGACCGCCGTCGGGTCGGCGCGACGGGAGGCTCGGACACCGCTCATTGGTAGCACGCGTCACCACCGGAGACCGCGGGATCCTCGGGGGCGGGATCGTTCCCCGGTGACCGAACTCTCCGTGATCACGGGCGGGTCACGCCCTGTCCGGATATGAGGGATTCCTGGCCAAACGAGGGCGGCGCCGTACGACGATAGGTGGGCAGCATGGAGCCCGGACAACAGCGGGGGCGAACATTTCCGGGAAGGTCAGGGATCATGCCAGAGGTCATCGCGGGGTGGGAGATTCCGGAGACAGCGGCGGTCGCCGAAGCGACCAGGCGCATCCAGGAGACGACCAGCCCTCTCATCTACCACCATTCGCGACGGGTCTTCCTCTTCGGCCTCATCCACGCACACCGGCTCGGCGTGGAACCGGACCCGGAGCTGCTCTACCTGGCGGCCATGTTCCACGACACCGGCCTCCTGACGCCCTTCTCCGACGTCGAGCAGCGCTTCGAGGTCGACGGAGCCGACCACGGGCGCAGGTTCCTCCTGGACCGGGGTTTCTCGACGGCCGCCGCGGACACCGTCTGGGCGGCGATCGCGTTGCACACCACGCCGGGCATCCCCGACCGGACGGCCCCGGAGATCGCGACCACGTACCTCGGTGTCTTGACCGACGTGCTCGGCCTCAGCCTGGACGGGCTGGAACGCGATCAGCAGGAGGAGATCCTCGCCGTCCATCCGCGCGGCGACTTCAAGAACGAGTTCCTGCGCACCGATGTCGAGGGGCTGAAGAACCGCCCCGAGACCACGAACGGCACCGTGAACTCCGACGTGTTGGAACACTTCATCCCCGGCTTCCAGCGGGTGACGACGGTCCAGCGCATCGTCGGCTCACCCTGGCCGAGCTGACCGAACGGGGGCTCACCCGTGCCGGGCACCGACCACCACGCACATACCGACGACCGTCTTGAGAGGACCCAGCATGCGAGCGATCACCGTACGCGACCGTGCGGCGGGTGTCAGCGGGCTCGCCCTGACCGACCTGCCCTACCCGCACGCCGCGGAGAACGACGTCATCGTGCGCGTACACGCCGCGGGCTTCACCCCTGGCGAGCTCGACTGGCCGGCGACGTGGACCGACCGCGCCGGTCGCGACCGGACACCCAGCGTCCCCGGGCACGAGCTGTCCGGGGTCGTGGTTGACCTCGGCTACGGCACCACCGGCCTCACCGTCGGCCAGCGGGTGTTCGGACTGACCGACTGGACCCGCGACGGCTCCCTGGCCGAGTACACCGCGGTGGAGGCGCGCAACCTCGCCCCCCTCGCGGCCGACATCGATCACACCGTGGCCGCCGCGTTGCCCATCTCCGGACTGACCGCGTGGCAGGGGTTGTTCGACCACGGCCACCTCACGACCGGCCAGACCGTCCTCATCCACGGCGCGGCGGGCGGGGTCGGCTCGCTCGCCGTCCAGCTCGCGCGGGAGGTGGGCGCCCGCGTGATCGGCACCGGCCGGGCCGGCGACCGTGACGTCGCGCTCGACCTCGGCGCGCACACCTTCCTCGACCTGGACGCCGACGAGCTGCGGCACGCCGGCGAGGTGGACCTGGTGCTCGACGTCATCGGCGGCGACATCCTCGCGCGATCGACCGAACTTGTACGGCCGGGCGGCACCGTCGTCACCATCGCCGCGCCGCCCACCGTACAGCCGACGGGCGGGCGAGCCGTCTTCTTCGTCGTCGAGCCTGATCGCGTCCGGCTGGCCGACCTCGCCCAGCGGGTGCGGACCGGACGGCTCAAGCCCATCGTCGGCGCGGTGCGCCCGCTGTCCGAAGCGACCTCCGCGTTTACCCGCGGCCGCCGCACGCCGGGCAAGACGATCATCCAGGCCGCGGACGAGCAGGGTACGCCGCAGTCGTGATCAGCGCGCGGACGCCGGCGGCCTGCCGATCGCCGGCATCTCCCCGTGTCCCGTAGCGGGCCAAGCCGGTCGGCGGCCGTGGTGCTGTGCTGCCTGCCGTCCATCTGCACGCCGGAGGCCCGGCAGCGGCACGATGGCCACCCACTACCTGTCGATCGCCACCGTTTTCGACCTGTTCCGGCAGCGGCAGGCTCACCACGTCCTCGCGCAACATGGCGTCCACCACGGCGGGTACCGGCGTCAACGCCAGCGGACGCCCCCGCACAGGACTCCGCCGCGGCGGCGGGACCGCCGACGCCAACGCCGCCCGAACGGTACGACCCGACACCTGATGCCGGCGCACCAACTCTCGCTGAGACACCGACGGATCTGTCCGCCGATCAGCGCGGATGCGCTCGAACAACTCGACACGCGTGAACACCCCGGCCTCCCGATATGACCGGGATCAACCTAAACTCCGGCGATATCGACAAGTCGAGCAAGAACGGCGTAGCAGGGACCGCGTGTCGAACATGGTGCCGAAACAAGTTGCCGATCATGACCCCAACAGACGCTGATCTGGAACCAGCGGCATCTCCTCCACACCCTGCGCGAGTACGAACAGTTCTACAACAAACACCGCCCGCACCAGGGCATCGCGAGCGCACGACCGTTACACCCGTTGCCCTCGCCGATCGCCGACCCGAACAACATCGCCAGCCTCGCCATACGAAGACGCGATCGCCTCGGCGGCATTTCTCCACGTGTACGATCATGCTGCGTGACCTGCACGGACGACGTTTTCGGCAAGTGCAGGGTCTTTCTGGTTCGGCCTGTCCGCCGTGCCGTGGATCGCGGGGGCGCTCGCGGACGGCAAGCCGCGAGGGGCGCTGTGGACACTCGCGGTGGCCGTGGACTACATGGCACTCGTACTCCGCTACCCCACGCCGGGGCTGGGCCGCCCACCCACATCGGAGTGGCCGATCGTGGCCGAGCACCTGACCGAGCGATACCGGCAGCTTTTCATCAACGCGCTCGGCGAGTTAATCCTGGCCTCCGATCCGACCCTTGATGGCAGCGGCTGCGCGCCCGGACCGCGGCGGCCGTGGTGTCGTTCTCCACCACGGTGCTGCTGTGACGGATCTACATCTACCACGCTGGGCAGTTGCTGCCCGCTGCCATCGCAACAGCGCCCGCCCCAGACCGCCTTGCCCGCCGATCGGAGTCATTCGCTCACCTGCCCATGGTGGCCGGCATCATCGTCACCGCCGTCGGCGTCGAACTGGTCATCGCCCACCCGTTCGGGCACACCAAACCGGCCTGGATCGCAGTCATCGTCGACGGGTCTTCGCTGTTCGTGGCCGGGCGTGCCCTCTTCGAATACCAGGCCTTCGGGCGCGTCTCCCGGGACCGGCTGATCGGACTGCTCGTGCTGGCCGCCCTGACACCGGCGGGCGGCACAGGCCCGGCGGCCCTAAGGGTGACCTTGACCACCGCCTGCCGCCCGCCGCCCACTCGGCGCCTACCGTAGTCATCAGTAGATGACATCGGTTGATGACTTATGCGCCGGACGCGGGTGGCCGTACCCGGCGGTGAGGAGCAGGGGCGGGCATGACGGTGGTACGGGAGAAGCCGCCCACGTCTCAGGGTCGCTCGACACGCGGGCTGGTACCCACACTGATCTTCATGGGCATCGTGGTCGCGGTGGTGAGCAGCCTCGGCGCGCCGCTCATCCCGAAGATCGCCATGGCCGACGGCGTCTCGGTGACCGACGCCCAGTGGTCTCTGACGATCACGCTGCTGGTCGGCGCGATCGCGACGCCGATCATGGGCCGGCTCGGCGACGGCCCGGCACGGCGCACGGTGATGCTCGCGGGGCTGGTACTGGTCACGGCGGGTTGCGCGCTGGCCGCGCTGCCGACCGGGTTCGCCGCCCTGCTCGTCGGCCGGGGGTTGCAGGGCGCCGGTCTGGGCCTCACACCGCTGACCATCGCGACGGCCCGGGACTCGCTGCCGCCGCACCGGGCACGACCCACCATGGCCATGCTCTCCATCACCACGGTAGCCGGGGTCGGCCTCGGGTACCCGGTCACCGGACTGATCGCCGAGTACGGCGGGCTGCACCTGGCGTACTGGTTCGGGGCGGTGGTCAGTCTGGTGGCGATGCTCACCGCGGGGTGGATCGTGCCGTCCTCGTGTCACCTGCCCAGGGCCAGGCTCGACGTACCCGGTGCGGTGCTCCTCGGCGCCGGACTGGCGGCCCTGATCCTGTGGATCAGCGAGGGCGATGCCTGGGGCTGGTTCTCGCCGCGCTCGGTGGTGGCGATCGTCGTCGCGGTCGTGGCGACGGCGACCTGGGCCGCGTACGAGGTGCGCCACCAGCGGCCGCTGGTGGACCTGCGGCTGCTGCGCCACCGCGGGGTGCTGACGGCGGACGTCACCGCGATGCTCGCCGGGCTCGGCATGTACCTGCTGATCTCTCTTGTGGTGCAGTTCGTGCAGACCCCTGTCGGTACGGCCGGTGGGCTCGGCGGCTCAGTCGTCGTCGCCGGTCTCGTGCTGCTGCCGTTCTCCGCCGGCAGCTTCGCGGCGAGCCGGATCACGCCGGTGGTGGTATCCCGCGGTGGCGGGCGGCTGCTGATCCCGGCCGCGTCCGCGCTCGCGCTCGCGGGCATGTTGCTGTTCGGGCTCCTTCGGCACAACATCGGGGAACTGGTGGTTGTGATGGCCGTGGTCGGGCTGGCGGTGGGTACGGTGTTCGCGGTCATGCCCGGCATGATCACTCGGGCCGTACCGGCTCAGGAGACCGGCAGCGCGATGAGCTTCAATCAGGTGCTGCGCTACGCCGGGTACTCTTCCGGCAGCGCGCTGAGCGCCGCGATGCTGGCCGCGCACACCCCGGGCGGGCACCGGTACCCGTCCGCCTCCGGGTACACCGTCGCCGCCTTCCTCGGGGTGGCCCTGTGGCTGATGAGTCTGGCCGCCGGCGTACTGCTCCCGACCGGCACCAGCCGGCGGATCAGGCGGTGGACAAGCAGCTCCTCTGGGACGAAAGCGTCGCCGAAGCGCTCCCCCGACGACGAGAGAAACGTCGACCGGACCGCCGCGCTGCCAAGATGACCCCATGCGAGATCGCAGCGAGCCAATCAATGAGCTGAGCGCGCCGGAGCCTCATGACGAAGCCGAGCGCGGCGAGGAGTCGGCATGAGTGACTCGCGCGGCGGCGCGGCCTCCACGCGGCGACGCCGGGACGCGGACAGTACCCGGGCCGCGCTACTAAAGGCCGGCGCTGAACTGTTCGCCGAGCGGGGCTACGACCACGCCACCACCAGGGACATCGGGGAGCGGGCCGGCGTGGACGCCGCCATGATCGCCCGCTACTTCGGCGGCAAGGCGCAGCTGTACATCGCCGTGCTGCGCGAGGAGACGGGCGACGACATCCCCGTGGACATCCTCGACCCGGCCCGCATGCGGCACCTCGTCGACCGTGCCATCCGCCGTGGACCCAGCCCGATCTACCGGGTCACAACCCGGCGGCACGACGATCCGCGGGCGCAGGCGGCGTCGCGGGCGGAGCTGCACAGGCGGATCGTCGGCCCGCTGGTCGCCCGGCTGGCCGCCGATGGAGTGGACCGGCCGCAGGAGAAGGCGGAGGTACTCACCGCCGCGTTCATCGGCGTGCTCACCGCCCGGACCTCTGGCGCATTCGACCGGCTTCCGGACCTCGACGCCGACGATCTGACCTCGCTGCTGCTGGAGCTGCTGCCACCGCGGCACTGACGCCCGACCAGTGACCGCCCGACCGGACCCGTCCGGCTGGTACTGGGCCGCGGACGTCCTCGTCGACGCCGGCGCGCAGGTGCACCTGGCCCACCCGCTTGGGGGTGAAGGGGTTCGCGAAACCGGCGGGTCAAGAACGACGTTCGTGATGCCTTTGATCTTGCGGATCTGCTGCGCATGGGCCGCCTGCCTGAGGCGTGGATCGAGCACCGGCCACCCGCGAGCTACGCGAGTTGGTGCGTCACCGGGCCACGCTCGTCGCGCTGCGCTCAGGCCTCAAGGCCCAGGTCCACGCGGTGCTGGCCAAGTGCTGCGTGAACGTGCCGATGACCGCCCCGTTCGGCGTCGCCGGGCAGCGGATGCTCGACCAGCTGCGCATGCCCGACGTCTACACCGGCAGGGTCGCCTCACTACGCCGGTTGATCGACGCGTTCAGCTTCGAGATCGACCTGTACGCCAAGATGACCGGCGCCCGGCTGTCCACCGACCCCGGCTACACCGCGGTGCAGGCCATCGACGGTGTCGGCCCGATCCTGGCCGCGGTGTTCGTCGCCGAGATCGGTGACGTGCACCGCTTCACCCGCCCCGAGCAGTTGTGCTCCTGGGCCGGGCTGACCCCCCGCCACCGCGAGTCCGACACCAAGATCCGGCGCGGCCGCATCACCAAACAGGGCTCGACCCTCGTGCGGTGGGCCGCCGTGGAGGCCGTCCAACGCGTGCGCCACGGCCCGATCGCCGCCGCTCGGGCCCGTATCGGCGAACACCGCGGCGCGAACATCGGCAAGGTCGCCGCCGCCCGCAGACTCCTCACGCTGGTCTACTACGGCCTCCGCGACGGACACATCCGTTGCCTGGCCGGAGCAGCGTGAGCACCATCCCAGCGCAGCCAGGACGCGAGGCCGACGCAGGTCTGACCCCCACCAGCCGGTGGCGCGGTCGACGCATCTGATTGCCCCCGCCTGGCTGCGGCCGTAACACTCCATGCCGCCCTGCGTCGACGGCCAAGGAATGACGGGCATCCGGACCCCCGGCCACGCCCTCGTCCACACCGAACGACGTTGGAGAACACGGCCACCGCACAACTCGACACCCCCGGTTCCTGAAGGCCGATCCGGACGAGGCCGTTGGGCTGCGCGAGCAGTACGCAGAGATCACGACCGGCCACCACATGGACAAAAGCACTGGATCACGGCAGCAGGTGGGCCCAGTCTCGACGAGAACCTGGTGAAGGAACTCGTCACCGACTCCTACCGGCTCGTGGTCGACAAACTCCCGAAATCCAAGCGGCCCGTGGATCCGAGCACGAACCCGGCCGCCTGAAACCCGAAACACGCACGAACAGAATCAACACAGAAGGACAAATCATGATCGGACTCGGTGTTCGAGCCGCCAACGGCCCTCTGGAGATCCTCGGCCTCCCGTGCTGGCTGTTCTCGGCCGTGTCGGTGTGCGCGTGTCCGTGCCGGATTTGCTTGGCGCGCACGACGACTGGCGTGGGCTCGACCTCTCCGGTCACGCGCGGCTCGCTGAGGTACGCCGCCGGTGTTCCGGCCTGCACCTCACTCGAGCTGGACTCGTGTTCTCCGCGCTCGTCGCTGGCATCTTCGGGCAGAAGACGACCGGTCGGCAGGCGCACCATTCCTGGCGCTACCTCGTCGTCCGCTACGGCTCTGCCGTGCCGGGACCGGCGCCGCACGGTCTGCGAGTCAGCCGAGCGCGCAGGAGTGGAGCCTCATCCCATCCTGGGCCTGGCACCGCGCCGGTGTACAGCCGTCACAATCCCGCACAGCCATCGCCGCGAGCAGAGTCGCCGCCTCCGTGGATCGTCTGGCAAGTCTCGACGCCGGCGACGAGCGCGTCGGCGCCGGTCTGCGCAGCATCCCCGGCGTCGGCGTGTGGACAGCGGCCGAAACCACCCAGCGGTCCCACGGCGATCCGGATTCGGTGAGCGTCGGCGACTACAACCTTGCAAAGGAGGTCGGCTGGGCGCTCACCGGCAGCCCCGTCGACGATGACGGCATGCTCGAGGTGCTCGAGCCGTGGCGTGGGCACCGGCAGCGAATCGTGCGGCTCATCGGCGCGCCAGCGGATTCCGCAAACCCCGATTCGGCCCGCGTATCACGATTCAGGACCATCGCGTCCACTGACGACTCCGCGGCCGAACCGCCCACGCATCGGCACAGGCACGGGGCGCGGTCACGACGCGCCTTGCTCGGTGTCGCCCACCGGTTCGGGACAGCCGCCGGCGATGGCCCCCGTCCGTCATCCGCGCCGCCGTCCGCTGGGCGTGAGGGTGTTGATGTGCGCGATGGCCATGTCAAGGGCCCGGGCCAGCGGTCGGGCGGTCCGCCGGGTCTTGGCCAGGAGCAGGCCGCCCTGCAGGGCGGCGATGAGCGCCTCGGCGAGGGCCGCGGGATCCGCCTCGGACACCAGTTGCCCGTCGGCCCGCATCGCGGCCAGTCCATCGGCCAGCCGCGCCTCCCACCGCCCGAACGAGGAATCGAGGACACCACGGGTGTTCTCGTTCCGGTCGGCCAACTCGTTGGCCAACGAACCGAGCGGGCACCCCCCGATCCAGCCAGCAGCCTCCTGGGTCGCGACGACCAGATCCCGCCAGCGCCGAAGACCCTCGATCGAGTCGAGGTCGTCCAGTTCGGCGCGCTGAGCCTCCAGAATGCGGCTGGTCTGTCGGTCGATCACCGCCCGCAGCAGGTCGTCCTTGTCGGCGAAGTAGTGGTAGAGCTGCGATTTGCTGACCGCCGCCTCGGCCATGACCTCGTCCAGGCTGGTTCCGGCGGCGCCCTGGCGGAAAACCAGGGTGGCTGTCACCTCGATGATCCGCTCCCGGGTCCGGGCACCGCGGGCGGTCAGCCTGGTGGACCTCGTCGCTGTCATGCCCGTCACGATAGCTTAACTGGACTTGTCAGTCCAGTTTTCGTGGCGTTGACTCAATCGTGATCGTGGACCGGCTGACAAGGAGACGCACCATGGCTCGACTCGACAACGGCCAGACCTTCCCGACCCTCGAGGTGCCCCGTACCGGCGGGGGCACCCTCCGGCTGCCCGACGAGTTCGCCGGGCACTACGGCGTCGTACTGATCTACCGGGGCTCCTGGTGCCCCTACTGCAACACCCAGCTCGCGGCGTTCCAGCGCGCCACCGACACCCTCACTGCACTCGACGTCCGGGTCGCCGCGCTCTCCGTCGACGATGAACCAACCACCAAGGCGCTGGTCGACAAGCACCACCTCGCGTTCCCCGTCGGCCACAGCGCGGACGCCGAGCAGGTCGCCGCCCTGACCGGCGCGTACCTCAACGACGACCCCCGTCACCTGCAGTCGACCGGCTTCGTCCTCGGCCCGGACGGCTCCGTACTCAACGCCGTCTACTCCAGCGGCGCCATCGGCCGCCTCGTACCGGAGGACGTCGCCGGGCTGGTGCGCTACCTGCGCTCCCACGCCTGACACCACGGCCCCGCCGCGGCCGGCCATGCTGGAGTGCGCGCACAGACACCCCATCGTGGCCGCGCCTGCCGCGGCGCCGCGGAGCCGCCGAACAGCGCGACCGCTGCGCGAGCACCGGCGCTGTTGCGTTGACAGATCGGCAGATTCGGTGAACCGGCGTTGCGCTTGGTTCAGATCGCACTGGCCAGCTCGGCGAACGCCGCAGCGACCCGCGTGGCGGGTGGGGTGTCGACGGCGAGTTCGTAGTGTCCGCGGCGCAGGTTCCGCATGAAGGCGTGTCCGGCGATGATCACTTGGGCTGTCCGGCCGTTGCGTAGTCCGCGCATCGGTCTGAGGCGATGCTTGAGCTGGCTGTGGTCGGCTTCGATCGGGTTGTTGGCGTACCGCTCGACGTGGTGCCAGGCCTGCGGGATGAGTTCGTCGAGCACGCCGGGGTAGATCGCAGCGGCGTCGGTGACCACCTCGGCCGGTGCCACCTTCAACGTCGACAGCGCCCGTCGGAAGAACCGCCGGGCGGCAGCGGCGTCTCGCGGGCCGCGACGAGCACATCGATGACCTGGCCGTACTGGTCGGCGGCCCGGTAGACGTACCGCCAAACTCCGTTGACCTTCACGTATGTTTCATCGACGAACCAGCGGTCACCGGGTGAGTGACGGCAGAACTGGGCGGCATCGGCCAGCAGCGGTGTGAAATGCTGCACCCACCGAAACACCGTCACGTGGTCGACCTCGACCTCGCGCTCGGCCAGCAACTCCTCCACGTCCCGGTAGGACAGGTTGAACCGCAGATACCAGCGGACCGCGAGAAGGATCACCTCGGGCGGGAACCGGAACCCAGCGAACGCCGACCTCGGTGGTGACCAGGACGAGGCACGAGATGGTGACCTCACCGGTCCAGCCTGACCACGCCGGTCAAGCCTCCTCCGATCATGCTCACGCTGAACGCAACAGAGCCCGCCGATCCCTTCCCGTGGACCGTCGTGCTCACTCCGGCAGCAGCCCGAGCACCCGGCGGGCCCGCGTCACCTCCTCGCCGAGCCGGTCGGGGCCGAGCTGCCGCACCGTCTGCGTCGACGGCGCGAGCCGGTCCAGTTGTGGCGCCCACTCCGGCATGCGTTGCGGAAAGCTCGCCGCGAGCACGTCGAGCATCGTCGACGCGGCGGTCGAGGCACCCGGCGACGCGCCGAGCAGGGCGGCCAGCGAGCCACCCGCGGAGGTGACGATCTCGGTGCCGAATCCGACCGTGCTGCGGCCGCCGGTCTTCTTGAGGACCTGAACTCGCTGCCCTGCGGTCATCAGCGTCCAGTCGTCCCCGCGCGCCGACGGCACGAACCGGCGCAGCGTGGCCGTTCGGGCATCCGCGGACTGGGTCACCTGCCGGATCAGGTAGGTCACCAGCGAGCGGTTGTCCCGCGCTGCGGCCATCAGGACGGGGAGGTTGCCGGGCCGGACCGATCGCACGAGGTCGGTCAGCCGGCCCCGGGTGAGGAAGCGGGGCGAGAAGGCCGCGAACGGTCCGAAGAGCAGCGCCTCCTGACCGTCCACCACCCGCAGGTCGAGATGCGGTACCGAGATCGGCGGGGCGCCCGGAGCCGCGTGCCCGTACACCTTTCCCCGGTGGGCGGCCACCATCTCGGGCCGGTCGGCGCGCAGGAACTGACCGCTGATCGGGAAGGCGCCGTACCGCCGGATCTCCGGGACCTGGGCCGATTGCAGCAGCGGCAGCGTGCCGCCCCCGGCCCCGACGAAGACGTACGGCGCCCGCAGCCGCCGGCGATGCCCCGTCCTGCGGTCGCGGACCTGCACCACCCAGGCCTCCCCGCGCCGGCGCAGGGCCGTGACCTCCTGGCGCGTCCGCACGACGCCGCCGCGCTGCTGCAGGGCCGACAGCAGCTGCCGGGTGAGGACGCCGAAGTCGACGTCGGTCCCCTGCGCCGAGCGGGTGACCGCCACCGGTTCGTTCCCGTTCCGGCCCTCGAACATCAGCGGCAGCCACGAGGCGAGGACGTCGGGGTCCTCGCTGAACTCCAGGCCGGCGAAGAGCGGGTGGCCCCGCAGGGCCTCCCACCGGGCCTGCAGGTACGCCACGCCGTCCGCACCGCGACCGAAGCCGAGGTGCGGGACCGAGTGGATGAACGCCTCGGGCGGCCCGAGCACCCCCCGCTCCACGAGACGGGCCCAGAACACCAGAGATGAGACGAACTGCTCGCCGATCCGCACGGCCCTCGACACGTCCACCGTGCCGTCAGACCGCCGCGGCGTGTAGTTGAACTCGCAGAGCCCGGCGTGGCCGGTGCCGGCGTTGTTCCAGGCGCTGGAGCTCTCCAGCCCAGCCTCGTCGAGCCGCTCGACGACGGTGATCCGCCAGTCCGGCTGCACCTCGCTCAGCAGCACGCCCAGAGTCGCGCTCATGATCCCGCCGCCGACGAGGACGACGTCCCAGTCCTCGCCCGGGCCGCTCCTCGACACGATCACACTCCCCACGCTAGGAGCCCGCGACGACGCCTGTCCAAGTCTGCACGGGTATGGGTAGATATTCCTACGATATCGCGATCAGCCGAGCAGCACGGCGATCCCGACCAGCACGGGAACGGACAGGACGGTGGTAAGCAGCACGACGTCCCGCGCCAGCAGTGCCCCGGTCGTAGGACGACGCGTAGACGAACACGTTCTGCGCCGTCGGCAGGGGTCGAGGTGACGGTGACCGCCAGCAACGCCACTCCCAAGAGGCCGGCGACCCACCGGCCGAGCCCGTAGGCCAGCACCGGCTGGACGAGGGTCTGAACGCCACGGCCAGCCACACCCGGGGCGCTGTCGCCGGAGGCGGGGCGGGGTGCACCGTGCAGGCTCATGCCGTACGCCAGCAACGCCGCGGGAACCGCGAGCGCGGCGGTGAGCTTAACCGGCTCCAGCACCAGCGACGGCAGGTCCACGCCGATGGTCGCGACGAGCACACCCAGGCCGCAGACCACCGCGACCGGTCTGCGGAGCGGCTGGGTGAGCAGCCGCCAGCGGGGCGGGCGTCGCCCGCCGTGTGCGATCCGGCCAGCACGGCAGCCCACCGGTGCCATGACCAGTACCTGGAACAGCAGCACCGGGGCCACGAACGACGCGTCACCGAGGACGTACACCGAGATGGGGATGCCCAAGTTGCCCGCGTTGACGTACGACGAGGCGAGCGCACCGGTCGTCAGCTGGGCCGGCGATAGCTGCCAGCGCGACCGGGCCAGCGCCGCGTACAGCAGCGCGCTGAGCGCCGCGCTGCCCGCGGTCGCCACGAGGGCGGCCGACAGGAGCGCCGCCGGATCGGCCTCCGCGAGCATGAGCAGCAGCAGGGCGGGCGTCGCCACGAAGTAGGACAACCGCAACAGCACGCCACCGGCGTCGGCACCCAGCGTGCCCGTCCGACCGAGGACCCAGCCGACGGCGATCACTGCGACCAGGGCGGCGAAGCCGCCGACGACCGCGTTCACCCGGCCACGCGTGCGGCTGCGTACACGCGACCGCGGCGGGCACGGCGTCCGCCAGCCGCCCGAGGGCGTCCGGCGGTGCCTGCGGGAGGTACAGGCTCGGCTCGCTCAGCTCCAGCTCCGGCAACACCGGCCCGCCGGAGGCGTCCGCCACCAGGTCGATCCGCGCGTACAGCGGCGCAGCGGCTCCGGGAGGCACCAGCTCCGGGACGGCGTCGAAGATCGCCTGGGCCACCTCACGCTGCTCCGGCGTGGGCGCCTGGGGCCGGAGGTCCCCGCGGCTGTCGCGGTCCTGCCGCACGCCCTCGCCCCGACGGAGCAGCGGCCCCTTGCGCAACGCGTGCGAGAAGCGCCCGCCGATGAACAACATCGCCGTCTCGCCGGCGCCGTCCACACTGTCCACGTACGGCCGAACCATCGCGGTCCGGCCCGCCCTCATCAGCCCGCCGGCGTGCGCCAGGACGTCGGCCGCATCCGACCACCGCGCGTCGTCCCGCGAGCCAGCGGAGACCGATGGCTTTACTACCCCTGCTCTGCGCCTGGCAGCTCAGCCGCGGTCTTGGGGTCCCAGACCGTGGGCACCACCGAGAGCCCCATCTGTTCGACGTCGCGCAGGTGGGTCTTGTCGGTGTTCCAGCGCAGCACCTCGGCGGGGTTGCGCAGCCGCGGGACCGATGCCGCCCAGGTCAGGAACTCCTGCGGCCGCCAGGCGTAGTCCCAGCAGGAGCGGACGACCGCGACGCCGCGGGCGTCCCACTCCACGGCCGGGTCGTCTCATGTAAGGACGACGTTGACGGCCAGCCTGGCCTTGTGGGTGCCGAAAACTCAGTCACCATCATTCACCTGCCACTTCGCCGACGATCACTAGCCGGGTCCGTTGTTGATCTGAACGGGTTCAAGGATCCTGCCCTGACTCATTGAACCTATTCAAGTTACGAACCGGGTTGTCGTGTTCCGCGGTACAAATCTGCTGCTCACAGCCGCGTCGACAACGCCCGCAACTCGCGCTGCTGCGTCAACGTCAACGTCCGATCGACCGCCACAAACTCGTAATACTGGTACTCACTCACCGCCGGACCCCTTCCGCCTTGGTGATCAGCGATCGTCGGCGTGAGCACGCCATGCCCGAGCAACAACACGGAGCAAGCCGGAACATGCCGGCGGGCACGCCCACCACCACCCCAGCCATCAACTCACATCAACGAAAGATGTTCGACGTAGCCAACCGAAGATCACGGCCGTAGATCCAGGCTT
>NZ_JBJZOG010000089.1:0-27371 GCF_047200535.1 Micromonospora mangrovicola
TCTCGGTGATCCTGCGACGGACCCCTCCACGGCGGTCGACTCGATGATCAGGCCCAGATCACGTGGGTGACGACCATGGTGCCGTCGGCGAAGTGTCGGACGTAGGTGGAGTGCCGGTCGGTGCGCGAGCCGCTGACCATCCGGCCCCAGGATTCCGGCGAGTTGCCGACCGAGGCGGCGGCCGGTGAGGAGCCGACGGTGGTGGTCGAGTCGACGTGGGAGTAGATCGTGACCAGTTCGTCGTAGTCGTGCTGGTTGGGGTGCTGGTTGGTGCTGGGGTCGTTGGTGTAGTCCATGCAGGTGCCGAGGTTGGGATTGTTGAAGTTCTCGTCCTGGTGGTCCAGGCCGAAGGTGTGGCCGATCTCTTGGCAGGTGACGAGGTTGCGCCACGCCGGCGTGTTGTAGGTGGCGGTGTTGAAGTAGGTGTCGTTGAGCTTCACGGTGCCCTTGGTGATGTGGGTGCCGCCAGTGATCGAGATCGAGGCGATGCCGAGCCAGCCGTTGTTGCCGTAGGTGGAGTTGCAGACCTCGACCCGGCCGGTGACGCCCTTGCAGTTCTTCGGGTTGGTCGAGCCGGCCACGACGGTGGTGTCCAGGACGGTGGACTTGCTCCAGTCTGCGGAGGCGCCGGCGAGCGGGGAGTCCCACTGCGAGGTGACGTTGTCACCCAGCTTCAGCGTGAACGGGTTGGCGGTGCGGGCCCAGTGGTAGCCGCCCCAGCTGTGGTTCGCCTGGGCGGGCGACGGGAAAGCCAGCAGGGCGAGGGCGGCGGCGCCGGCAGCGGCCAGCAGTCTCTTGTGCATTCCAGCTCCTCTGGGAGTGCCGTTGGGGGTGGGCACGGCATTGACCCGGGTCACTTCATACGCCTGCCGCGACCAAGGTGGAAGCTTGCACAATGCAAGTTTTTCGCCCTGTGTGAATATGGACCACCGTCGAGGTCGATCTGGCCCGGTCGCGCGCTCCTGAGGTATCGGGCCGCTGCGCTCACCGGCAGCCGTCACGGGCCCGGCACGTCCTGCAGGCCCGGCGGGTCGCCCCGCGTACCCTGACGGACACGAAGGGGGCGCAGGTGGCAGAGCTGGGCAGACTCGAAGCGGTCGTCATGGACGTCCTCTGGCGGGCCGAGCAGCCCCTGCTGGTCAGAGACGTCCTCGACGCGCTGATCACCGACCGTTCCCTTGCCTACACGACCGTTCTCACCGTGCTGGACAACCTGCACCGCAAGGGCTGGGCCGCGCGCGAGAAGGACGGCAAGGCCTACCGCTACCGCCCCGCCGGCACCCGTGAGGAGATCACCGCCCGCACGCTGCGCCAGGTGCTCGAGACCAGTACCGACCCCGACCTGGTGCTTCTGCATTTCGCCAGGTCGGCCTCGGACCGGGAACTGCACATCCTCAAGCAGGTTCTCCACGAACGGGAGCCCGGCGCGTGAGCATCGCGCTGGCACTGGTCGCAGGTGTCGTGGTCGCCGCCTGGTGGGGTCCCGTCGCGCTGCGCTTCTGCTTCCGCCGCGTCGCTGACCCCGTCGCGGTGTTGCTCGGTTGGCTCGGGCTGCTCGTCGCCGTGGCGGTCACCTTCGGCCTGGCCGTCGCCGCGTTACTCGCTCCGGGCACCGCGCACGACTGGGCGCTGCATGACCTCGTCCAGCTCTGTTGGCACTGGGCACAGCCCAGCCGCCCGTCCGCCCTCGATGACGTCCTCGGAGTGGCCGGCGTTCTGATCATGATCGCGGTGCTCACGAAGTTCGCCGCCTCGTGTGCGGGCCGCGCACGAACGGCATATCGCGCCCGGCGCGCGCACGCGGATCTGCTGACGCTCTCCGGCGGCGGCGGGGCTGGGCCGGGTGACGCAGCCGTGCTGTGGATCCCTCACCCGACCCCCTTGGCGTACAGCCTCGGCGGGGCCGGCGGGATGACCGTGCTCGCCAGCTGTACGCGGAACCTGCCGGCAGATCAGTTCGCCGCGGTGCTGAGCCACGAGCGGGCTCACCTGCGCGAGCGCCACCACGTGCTGGTGTCCGCGGTGGAAGGGCTTGCGTCAGCCGTCCCGTGGCTGCCGCTGGCCCGGGAAGCGCCCGCAGCCGTCCGCCTGCTGGTCGAGCTGCGTGCGGACACCGCGGCCGTACGGGAGTGCGGCCTGACGGCCGTGCAAGGTGCCCTCCTGAGCTTCGCCGGTGCGCCGCACCCGCCGTCTGCGCTGTCGATGGCTGGCGGAGAGGTGGGAATCCGGCTGCAGCGCCTGCAGTTGCGGACCCCACCCGGCCGCGTTCTTGCGACGCGGGCCGCGTTCGCCCTGGCCGCCCTCGGAGCGCCGATGGGCGTCGGCATGCTCGCCGCGGTCATCACCTGTCTCTAGGCGGCAGGGCGAGCTCTCCTGCCGTGCGCGAACGGCCGTCAGCCGGCGAGCCCCCCGGCTTCGCGGCCGTTGCTGGTCAGGTGCGCGCGTAACTGGTCGTCAGTGGGCTCGACCAGGAAGCTCCCGTCCGGCCACACGAGGGTGGGAATGCGGCGCTGCCCCTGCTGCAGACCACGGATCAGGTCCGAGGCGGCCTGCTCGACCTCGACGTCGACGTACACATAGGGGATGCGAGCAGCGTCGAGCAGGGCTCGGCTGCGTCGGACGTCGGGGCACCAGCCGGCGCCGTACACGACGAGCTCATCGTAGCGAGCAAGATTGTTGACGGTCATCTCGGTCTCCTCGTCGCCGGGACGTACGGTAAGGCCGCATCCCCAGGGCACCAGACGGTGCGGTGGGGATGCGGGACGCCGTTGGGCCCGTCCGCGCGCCGGTAGCCGGCCCGCTGCACGGCCGCGCGGACCTCGGCGGTGTCCAGCGGCTCCTCGCCGTGAACGGTGATGGTACCTGCGGCCACCTCGGCCTGGACGTCGATCACGCCGGCGATCTCGGAGACGCGCCCGGCGACCTTCGTGGCGCAGCCGCCGCAGGTCATGCCGGACGCCTGGTAGGTGCTTCGGGCGTCGGTGCTGGTGTCTCCGGCCGCAGGGGCGCTGTCGATCGTGACGGTGCCGCAGCCGTGGCTCGATTCATTGCCGCCCATCTTGGTCCTCGATGTCGCAGACGATGTCGTGACGGCGTGCAAGGTCTGTCCGGGCGACGGCCCGCACTGCCGGCCGGCGGGTCTGAAGATACCCCTCACCGGTATCGATCCTCAAGGCTTCGGCAGATCTTGGCGCTGTCGGCGGATGTCGGCGGATCACTTGACGGCAGATACGGGTGGGGGGTATACCTTCCTCACTACCCATACCCCCTAGGGGTACTTTAAGGAGTGATCACGGTGTCATCCGGTTCCAAGCGCTGGTGGGCTCTCGGACTCATCGCCCTGGCCCAGTTCATGGTCATCATGGACACGTCGATCATCGGAGTGGCGCTACCACGCATCCAGGTGGACCTCGGTTTCTCACCCGAGAACCTGTCCTGGGTGTTCAACGCCTACGTGGTCGCGTTCGGCGGCCTGCTGCTGCTCGGCGGCCGGCTGTCCGACCTGCTCGGCGCACGGCGCATGTTCGCCGCCGGCTGGCTCGTCCTGCTCGTCGGCTCGGCCGTCGCCGGTACGGCCGACAGTGTCGCGGTCGAACTGGCCGCCCGCGCCGTGCAGGGAGCCGGTGCGGCGCTGATCGCCCCGTCGGCTCTCACCCTGTTGATGATGCTCTTCGGCCACGAGCCCAGGGACCTTACCCGGGCGCTCGCCCTGTACGGCGCAGCAGCGCCGGCCGGCGGAACCGCCGGCGTCTTCCTCGGTGGCGTCATCACCGAATACCTCAGCTGGCCCTGGGTCTTCTACATCAACGTCCCCCTCGCCGCCCTCGCGCTGCTGGCCACCCCGGCCCTCATGCCCACCGGGGGTACCCGCCGTGGCTCGCTGGACATCCTCGGCGCCCTCACGGTCACCGTCGGTCTCGGCGCCGCCGTCTACGGCGTCGTCCGTGCCCCCGAGGTCGGCTGGGCCTCCGGGCAGACCTGGCTGGTCCTCGCCGGCGCCGTCGTCGCCCTGGCCGCGTTCGTCGCCATCCAGGCGGCCCGCCGGGAGCCGCTGATGCGGCTGTCCATCTTCCGCGCCCCCGACCTCGCCGCCGCCAACGTCGCCCAACTGCTACTCGGCGCGGCATGGATCCCGATGTGGTTCTTCCTCAACCTCTACCTGCAGCAGGTCCTCGGCTACAGCGCCTTCCCCAGCGGTGCCGCGCTGCTGCCGATGACCATCCTCATCATGATCGGCATGATCGCGCTCGCCCCGCGGGCCATCGCCCGGTTCGGCCCGAAACCCATGGCGGTCACCGGCCTCGCGATCCTGGCCGTCGGACTCGGCTGGCTCGCCCTGGTCCGCCCCGACGGCGCCTTCACCACCGACGTCCTGCCCGCGTCGCTGATCGCCGCGCTGGGCATGTCCCTGGCGTTCATCCCCTCACTCGGCACGGCCATCTCCAGCGCCCGACCCGAGGAGGGCGGCCTCGCCTCCGGCATCGTCAACACCAGCTACCAGGTCGGCTCGGCGCTCGGCCTGGCCGCGATGACCGCCGTCGCCTCCGCCGCCGGCGCCGACCAACTCGGTGACCTGCCCGCCCTCACCGACGGCTACTCCGCCGCCTTCCTCGGCGCGGGAATCATCGCCGTCGCCGGCGCCATCACCGCCGGACTCACGCTGCGTACCGCCCGGCCGCAGCCAGCCGACGACGCCGAACCGGTGAAAGCCGGCTGATCCGTCCGACAAGGAGCGGGGCCAGATCGCTGGAGGACAGTGACGCCCCGCGCCTCGTCGGCTGGCGGGGTAGCCAGGCTCTGGCCGCCCCGCCGGCGCCGACGAGCACCTGTCGGACGTCGGGCAGCCATCGTGCGGCGAGCCGAGATCCCGTTGCCGGTGACGTCAGGGGAGCCCGGTGGGTCCGGGTCCTAGGTCTCGGAGTTGACGAGGATCGCGGTGGCGAGCAGGACAGCCATCATCAGGCACGCCTCGATCACGACCGTGCGCCGCAGCTGGTGCATGCCGTCCGCGCCGCGGTCGTTCAGGCGTGGCACCACGCGCCTGTTGTTGTAGAGCCCGACGAGCGCGACCACCGCCACCAGAGCGACCTTGACGAGGAGCATCTGTCCCCACCTGGTCGTCACCAGATGCGTTGGCCGATCGAGGATCAGCAGCGCAAGCCACGCGCCGGCCACGCCGGTGAGCGCGACCGCGGCGCTGGCCGGGACGGAGAACCGGACGGCCATCTCGGCGGCCCCGGTGGCTACCCCCGAGCGGGCTCTGCCCAACAGCAGAACGGCCAGGAGGAGAACACCTCCGACCCACACTGCGGCGGCGATGGTGTGGGTGAAGTCCGCCACCACAACGGCCGCCCGAGGCGTGGTGGTGACGGTGTGCCCGTCGAGCAGAAAAGAACCCAGCAGCAGCGTCACCGTGACACCCAGCAGCACCGGCCGCACAGCCCGCGCTCGGACCCGTTCAGCGGCCGGGTCCGCCGGGTAGCCGTCGACCATCGTCGCGACGCTCCGTGCAGAGGTGGGGATCGCGGCGACGGTCGGTACGGAATGCCGCCCGACGGCATGCCGGCCCCTGATCAGCGCCGCTTCAAGAGAGCCCGACGCGAGCAGGCCGGCCGCACCGGCGAACCTCAGGAGCAGGCCGGCGGCCACCGGCGTCTGGGCGAGAGCCGCCAACGCGGAGGCGCTCGCCCCCGAGGCGAAGGTGCCCAGCTCGCTGAACGCCGCTGCCAGCGAGACCAGTTCCAGCACCGCACCAACCGCCACGGCCAGCCCCGATGTCCGTACCCAAACCTGGACCACCCGGATGTCGCTGCGTGTGCCCACCAGAGTGGTCAGGGCGAATACCAGACCACCGGCACCGAGCAGGATCGCACCGTAGGAAAGCCAACGCCCAAAGGTTCCGACGAAGCCCACGGACTCCTGTTCCGCATCGACCCCGTGCTCGCTCTCATGACTCATCCGAGGCGCCGGGGGCTGGCTCGAAGCGCCGTCCCCGACGTGGCCATCAGGGCTGGCCGTCGCCTGCGGCGTGGCGGTTCCGCCATGGGTCGCCGGCGGCGTGGCCACCGTGAAGATGATGGTGCCGGTCAACGGGTGCGCGTCCGGAGCGGCGACGCTCCACCGCAACTCGAACGTCCCGTCGGCCAGGGGAGTGTCCGGGTGCACCACCCACGTACGCCCGCCATCAGGGGAATCACTCGTAGCCGGCACGGCGACACCCCCGCCGTCCGAGAGCTTGAACCCGGCGCCGGTGGGCGTGCCGGCGGCGCTGAACCTCAGCCGAACCTCCCGAACTGGGCCATCGAGGCGCGCACCATCAGTCGGAACAGCCTCCACAAGCTTGAAGTGCGCGGCCGCTGGAGAGGCAAACATGAACGCCGTGACGAGAGCAGGCAGCAGCGCCAGCCAGACACGCAGCACCCAGCTCGCGCCGTGGCGTATCGATGACCCGAGCCGAGGAGGGCTGGACGGATGCTCAGCCGGGGCCCGGCTGTCCTGTCTTGTGTCTGGCGCGGTACCGGTGACGCTGGCTTCGAGGGTGTGTGGGGTGGTGCACCCACAGGTCCTGCCTGTTGCGGTCGCCATCCCAGGGAACCTACTATCCGTCGATAGTAGCGGCGTGGCGGGATTCCCTGATCGCGCCCCGGGCCGGTTGCGGCCAGGATCCCTACCCCGCGCCTCCAGCGCAGGGCTGCCTGCCGACCGACGCGGCGCAGGCGATCCGGTCGCTGAGTGGGTGTGCCAGCATCGCCGGCCGCATGGCAGGAAAGCGTACGAGGGTACAGCGGCCGTGAGCTGACCCACGTCCCTCGCGAGATGGCGAGGCCGCTCCGTGCCCTCGCCCGTGCCGGCTTCATCCCGGGCACGGTGAGCGCGGCAGCGGCAGCAGCGACCACCATCCGTTGGGGGTCCGGTGTGAGATCCATCGCCCGTGGGAAGGCCCGGGTGAGCCCGAGACGTTGTCCGGCACATGCCGGAGACGGATGTGGTGGTTATCGGTGCCGGGCAGGCTGGGCTGTCCAGTGCGTATCACCTGCGCTCCGCTGGTCTTGACTTCGCAGTCCTGGACGCCAACCCGGTGCCCGGCGGGGCCTGGCAGCACCGATGGCCGACGCTGCGCATGGCGACCGTGCACCGAATCTTCGACCTGCCCGGCATGCATTTCACCCCTCCGCCGCCGGACGAGCCAGCTTCCGAAGCGGTGCCGGCCTACTTCGCCGCCTTCGAGAGGGAATTCGGCATCGACGTGCAGCGGCCGGTCGCCGTCACAGCCGTCCGGAACGCCGGGGACGGACGCCTCGTCGTCGAATCCGACAGCAGTACCTGGACCACCCGTGCACTGATCAACGCCACTGGAACATGGACCCGGCCCTTCGTGCCGTACTACCCGGGACAAGGAATGTTCAATGGGCAGCAGCTGCACACCGCCCACTACCGGGGACCGACGGAGTTCGCCGGCAAGCGGGTGGTTGTCGTCGGGGGCGGAGCGTCGGCCGTGCAGCTCCTGGTCGAGATCGCCGGCGTGGCAGCGACGACGACCTGGGTCACCCGCCGTCCGCCAGTGTTCCGGGACGGACCGTTCACGCCGGACTACGGACGCGAGGTGGTCGCCAAGGTGGAGGCGCGGGTACGGGCCGGCCTGCCCCCCGGAAGCATCGCCAGCGCGACCGAGCTGGCGTGGACACCGCAGCTGCGCGAAGCCCGGGAACGCGGTCTCCTCCTACGCCGGCCGATGTTCGACCGGATCGTCCCCGACGGCGTCCAGTGGCGCGACGGCGTGGTACGGGAGGCGGACGTCATCCTCTGGTGCACCGGCTTCCGGCCGGCGCTCGACCACCTGGCCCCGCTGCGGCTGCGGGGGCCTCGCGGCGGCATCGCCGTCGACGGCACCCGGGTGGTCGCCGACCCCCGGATCCACCTGGTCGGCTACGGGCCGTCCGCGAGCACGGTCGGCGCGAACCGCGCCGGTCGGGCAGCCATCCGCGAGCTGCGCGCGTTTCTGGCGGCGCCCGCCGCAGCTTGACCGTACGGCCACGTCGATGCCGTCCTGCCGGGGTCCGGCAGCGGATGGTGTATCCCTCTACCGGGCGACGGCTGCGACGCCGTCGACTTCGATGCGTACGCCCTCGCGGACGAGTTTCGTGATGACCGTTGTGCGGGCCGGCAGCACCGGGCTTTCCGCGAAGTAGTCCCGGTATACGCGGTTGAAGGTGGCGAGGTTGCGCCCGTCGTCGAGGTAGCAGGTGCACTTGACGATGAGGTTCTTGCTGCTGCCTGCTGCCTCTAGCACCGCGACGAGGTTGTCCAGAACCTGCCGCACCTGGTCGGCGAAGTCGTCCGGTATCACGTGGGTGACGGGGTCGAGGGGGCCTTGTCCGGAGGTGAAGACCAGGTCGCCCACGGTGACGGCCTGGGACAGCGGTGGCTCGCTGCCGTCCGGGAAGCGTACGAACGGCGCGTTCTCGGTGTGAATGGCGTTGATCACGCCTGTCATCATCACGCATCGCGGCGCACGGCCGGGGGACAGCCACCGCCTGACCGTCCGGCAAGGGCCCGCCCGGAGGCGAGCCCTTGCCGGCCAAGCGCACCGGCTGGCCGAAGTCGCGCAGAAACGGCAGGGTGGTGATCCGGCGACGGCGTCGAGGTTGAGGTGGGCCGGCCGGTGGATCGCTCCTCAGCAGAACGGGAAGCGTCGGATGACCGCAGTCGCCTACGAGCGACTCAGTGCTGGTCTGCGGCCTGGTACTTCTCGTCGCTGACCGGTTCGAGCCAGGTGGTGGGGTCGCCGCCGTCGGGAAGGTTCTCGAGCATGGCGAGGTGACTCATGAAGGTGTCGGCGGTGGCGCCGTGCCAGTGTTCCTCGCCGGGCGGGCAGAGGACGGTGTCGCCGGGGCGCACGCGCACGACTTCTCCGTCGCGGGTTCCGACCAGGCCGATGCCGTCGGTGACGTGGAGGGTCTGGCCGACGGCGTGGGAGTGCCAGTTGGTGCGGGCGCCGGGGGTGAAGCGGACGAGGGCGACGACCATCCGCGAGGGCTCCTGCCCCTGGTAGACCGGAGTGACGTAGACGTCGCCGGAGAACGTCTGCGCGGGTCCTTTCGCGGTCGGGCTGATCGGTCGCAATTCCATGTGATTCTCCTCTAGCTCGTGGTCGCGGTCAGGGGCGCAGGAGGGTCTTGATGGCGCGACGTTCGTCCATCGCGCGGTATCCCTCGGCGGCCTGGTCGAGTGGCAGGGTGAGGTCGAAGACCTTGCCGGGGTCGATCTGCCGGTTCCAGATCAGGTCGATGAGTTCGGGCAGGAAGCGGCGTACCGGGGCGGGTCCGCCGTGCAGGTGGACGTGGGAGTAGAACAGCTCCTCGCCGGGGAGTTCGACGCCGTGGGTCACGCCGACGTAGCCGACGTGACCGCCGGGGCGGGTGGCGCGGATGGACTGCATGATTGCTTCCTGGGTGCCGACGGCTTCGATGACCGAGTGTGCGCCGAGCCCGCCGGTGAGTTCCTTGATGCGGGCGACGCCTTCATCCCCGCGTTCGGTGACGATGTGGGTGGCACCGAACTCGGCGGCGAGCTTCTGCCGGGGCTCGTGGCGGCTCATCGCGATGATGCGTTCCGCGCCGAGGTGCTTGGCTGCCAGGACGGCGAGCAGGCCGACCGCTCCGTCACCGACGACCGCGACGGTCTTGCCCGGCCGAACGTCGGCGGCGACAGCGCCGAACCAGCCGGTGCCGAGCACGTCGGAGGCGGCGAGCAGGCTCGGCACGAGGTCGTCGGAGGGGAGGTCCGGGGTGGCGACCAGGGTGCCGTCGGCGAGCGGAACGCGCAGCAGTTCGGCCTGCGCCCCACCGGCCCCGACGTACTCGCGGTGCACGCACGAGCTCTGGTAGCCGGCCTGGCAGATTTCGCAGGTGTTGTCGGAGGCGAAGAAGGAGCCGATGACGAACTGCCCCGGCCTGATGGTCTTCACCTCGGAGCCGATCTCTTCGACGACGCCGACGTACTCGTGGCCCATCGGGGCCGGCCCGGTGACGGCTTCGATGCCCCGGTAGGGCCACAGGTCGGAGCCGCACACGCAGGTGGTGGTCACCCGGATGATCGCGTCGGTCGGTGTGGTGATTTTCGGGTCGTCGCGTTGCTCGACGCGGATGTCCCGAGGGGCGTGCAGGACGGTTCCTCGCATGGTTGTGCATCCCTTTCAGGTTCTCGTGGCGCCTGGGCCGGGTGGTCCGGTTCAGGCCCGGAGGTGGATCCCGTGTGCGCGGAAGACGCTGGGTGGTGACTGCGGTCAGTCGCCGCGGAGGACGCGCCTGGCGACTGCCATCGCGGACATGGCCTTCGGCCAGCCGGCGTAGAAGGCCAGGTGGGTGATGGCTTCGATGAGTTCCTCCTCGGTCGCGCCGTTCTGCTTGGCGAGGTCGAGGTGGTAGTTGAGTTGCTCGGCGTTTCCGGCGGCGGTCAGGGCCGCGACGGTGATGAGGCTGCACTCCTTCGGCGTCAACTGAGGCCGCGTCCAGACCTGGCCGAACAGCACGTCGTCGGTGAAGCCGACGAATGCGGGAGCGAAGTCGCCGAAGGCTTGCTGCGCTCCCGACTGCTCCTTGTCGTCTGCCATGTTCGCTTCCTTTCGTTGCTCGGGACGGGTTGTCTGCGCGGTCGCGGCGGCGGGGTTGTGCTCGTGCCGTCACGCCTGAGCTGCGGGCCTAGCCGGCGGAGGTGATGGTGACGGTCAGGCCTCCTTCAGCGCGGGTGAAGGTGTTGATGTCGGCGTCGATGTGGCCGAGCTTGACCAGGCCGCGGGCGTAGCCGAAGTCGCGATAGAAGATGGCGAGGTTGCCCCAGGGCGCGTAGTAGGTGATGTCACCGATGTCGGGGTCGACGCCCTCGGGCGAGCTGGCCGTGGACAGGCGCGTCGGCAGGTTGCTGACCTTCTCGGTGCCGGCGTAGTCGGTGAGGGTGAGCGTCAGCGGAAGCAGGGCGGCGAAGTCCCGGCTGGCCTGGCTGTTCTCCAGGGTGGCGGGGATGACAGTGCCGCCGACGGCCAAGTGGATCTGCATCGATGCTGCCTCCGTGTCTCCAGGTGAGCCTGGTGTCGTCACTGGGGTTGGTTCTTCGCTCGCAGTCGTGCCGGTACGCGTCCCAGAGCCTGATCCGGGATTGCCGCCCTCCGCTGCGCATGCCAGCGGCCCGGTGATGACGACCAGGCCGAGCAGGAGCACTCGATAGCTGCCCAGGCGCCGCCGCTGCCGCCTTGGCTGGGCTATCCGGATACGGCTGTTCATTGGCTCGTCCCCAGTTGGCGCCGTGCGAGCGCGACGGTGGTGAGGAGGGCAGCGACGACCGCAAGTGCGGCATAGCCGGCAGCGATGTGGATGAGGTCGGAGTGGGCGGACAAGCGTCCGGCGATCAGGCTCGGGATCGCGGCGCCGCCGTACGAGATGAGGTAGACAGTGGCGAGCAGCCCGGCCCGCTGCCCGGCCGAGATGCGGGCGAGCATGGCCCGCATACTGCCGGTGAAGGCGGCGCCCTGCGCCGCTCCCGCAACGAGACCCGCGAGGATGACCGGCACGACGGCGCCGGCTCGCAGGCTGAGGACGATGCCGACCACCGCCAGGGCGAAGACCGCAATCCCAGCTCGTTGGGCGGCCACCGGTGGCATCCGTCCGGTGAGCGGCCCACCGACGGCGTTGGGTGCCATGAACGAGGCGAAGACGGCCGCGGTGATCAGAGTGTTGGTGGTGCCGAGGTCGTCGGAGGCGACAGCGGGGCTGAACGCCTGGTAGAAGCCGCCGAGCGCCCAGGTGGCCACGAACACGGCAGCGGCGGCGGGCAGCAGTGGCCGGATCTCGGCGGGGACGGCCACGCGCGGCCGCAATGAGTTGATCACGCCTCCGGAACGCGTGACGGTCTCCGGGCTCAGCAGGATCAGCACCGCGCAGACCACGAGCAGAGCGACGGTCAGCAGGTAGACGAGCTGGCGGGGGGTGGGCCCGTACTGCACCAGAGCACCGGACCCGAGTGCGCCGATGGTCAGCCCCACCAGCGGTGCGCCGGCGGTGGTGGCGGCACCGAGCCAGCGGGGACGCTCCGGCGCGGTGTCGACCGCGTAGCTCGCCAGCGCGGTGGAAGCCAGCCCGCAGGCGATGCCCTGCAGGACGCGTCCGGCGGCGAGCGTGCCGACGGCGTGCACGTCGAGCAGGGCCAGGCAGCCGGCGGCGGCCACCGCCACGGCGGCCACACTGATCACGCGGCGCCCGAGGTGGTCGGACAGTCGCCCGAGCACCAGCAGGGTGACCATGACGGCGCCGAAATAGGCCACCGCTGCCAGAGACAGATCTGCGGTGGTCAGGCCATCGGCCTCGCGGTACCGCTCGTACAGGGGGATCGGAGTGCCCGACGCCGCAAACACCGCTACCAGGGACACTGCGGCCCCGAAGAATCCGAGGCTCCTACGCGTCGTTTGTCCGGGTGTGGCGACAGGCGGCCTGTGCCTGGTGGCGGCTCCCATGAACGCTCCTGAGACCTCTTGATGTCGGTGTGAACTCGTGTGGCCGGTGCCGAAGCGCCGCCTCGGGGTGCTGCTTCAGCCCTCAACCAGGCTGGTGCCGTCTCCCCGGGCCAGTTGGCGGCCCCGCGCCTCAAGCGGGATATCACCCAGGCGGGATTATCATTCTCGATGAATGAGCCCAAACTGGTGCAGACCGGCATATGGGTGCAGGTCGAGGAATGTGGAGATCAGGGCCGGTCGAATCCTGGCCGGCTCATCGCCGGTCCACAGCACTCACATCCCGCTTCTCCCGCATAGATCGCTTAATTCCACTCGCACCGGCAATGAAACCCCCGCTGATCGGGGCACGGGAGGGTTTGGTGAAGCAGGTAATGACAGGACCCCTCTCGTGGCGGCGACCAGACGTAGCGTTGGCGCCGTGGACAACAGGGGGGAAATCCGCGAGTTCCTGGCCTCCCGGCGAGCCAGGATCACCCCGCAGCAGGCCGGCCTGCCGCAATTCGGCGGCACCCGACGAGTTCCCGGCCTGCGGCGCGCCGAGGTCGCGCTGCTTGCCGGAGTCAGCCCGGACTACTACACCCGTCTGGAACGCGGAAACCTGACCGGCGTCTCCGACGGCGTCCTCGAAGCCATCGCCCGGGCGCTGCAGCTCGACGAAGCCGAGCGCTCCCACCTGTTCGACCTCGCCCGGGCCGCGAACACCGCCCCCTCGCGTACCCGCCGCCGGACCAGCGGGCAGCAGGTCCGTCCCAGCGTGCAGAGCCTGCTCGACTCGATGACCGACGCCCCCGCGTTCGTCCGAAACGGCCGCCTCGACATCCTCGCCGCCAACCGGCTCGCCCGGGCCCTGTACGCACCGGTGTTCGACACCCCGGCCCGGCCGGTCAACCTCGCCCGCTTCTGCTTCCTCGACCCGCGTGCCACCGAGTTCTACCCGGACTGGAACGACGCGGCGAACACCACCGTCGCGCTGCTGCGTACCGAAGCCGGCCGCGACCCGTACGACCGCGCCCTGACCGACCTGGTGGGGGAGCTGGCCACCCGCAGCGACGACTTCCGCACCCGGTGGGCGGCGCACGACGTACGGCTGCACCACACCGGGGTCAAGCAGTTCCGCCACCCCGTGGTCGGCGAGCTCACGCTTGGGTTCGAGGCCATGCCGCTGCCAGCCGACCACGGACTGACCATGACCGCATACAGCGCCGAACCCGGTACGCCGGCCCAGGACGCCCTGCGCCTGCTGGCCAGCTGGGCGGCAACCGTCGAGCCCACCGGCTCCGCCGCCACAGCCGACAGAACGTGAACGAGCTGAACGTACCCGTCATTGGATGGCCACTCCCGATGAGGCCGGGCCCCTCGACCAGGCAGCGCCCTCGTGAAGATTGAACACCCTGATATGGACCGTGGAGGGCCAGTTCCTAGGCCGTGGCGGTGCGCGACGCCGGATGCCGGGGGCCAGCGAGCAGCATGGCGGTGAGCAGCAATATCACTGCGGCGAGCTGTACGCCGGCGGCTGTTCGGGCACCGAGAGGCACGGTGGCGAAAATGGCGGCGGCGCCCGCAGCCCGGCTGGCGGTCAGGCCGAGGCCCAGGCCGAGCCGAGCCGCGCCCGTACCGATGAGGAAGAGGGCCACGCCGCCGGCGAGGGCGAGCGCGGCAGCGGAGCCGGCCGGGGCATCGGGATGCGCGACAGTGGCGTGGATCCCTGTGGCGGCGACGACGACGCCGACGAGCAGCAGGTAATGGGGCAGGACGTAGGTGCGGGCGGCGAGGTGGGTGCGGGCGCGCGGGTCCGCGGCGTCGAGAATCCGTTCGGCGTCCCGGGTGTCGGTGAAGTAGGTCCACCACAGGGCGGCGGGCAGGGCGAGAGCCATGACGACCGCAGCCGTGGTAGCGGGCGTGAGGTGATGGACGTCGACGCCGGCGCCGATGGCGACGACGGATTCGCCCAGCGCCACGATGACGAGCAGGCCATGGCGTTCCACGAGGTGGCCGGCCGCCACCTCGTAGCTGCCGGCAACGCGAATCCAGGAGTGTCCCGGCGTCACGTACGGCAGGGCGGACTGGACGAGCGCGGCAGCGACCCAGAGCGCGTAGCCGGCGGGGCCGGTGACGAACGCGGCGAGAGCGATGAGCAGCACCGCGCCCAGGTTGTAGGGGGCGAGACGGAGCGCAGCGAGGCGGGCCTGCGAGCGGCCGAACATGGCCAGGTGAACCACGGTGAGAACGAGAAATCCGACAGCGAAGAGCGACCCGGTGTCGGTGAACACGGCAGGGATGGCGACGCTCGTGAGCAGGAAACCGGCCATGCCGGCGAAGAGCGAAATCTTCTGGGCGGGACGTCGGGGTGGCAACTGGTTGGTCAGCCAGGCGTAGCCGGTGTAGGGGTACCAGAGCAGTCCGAGAACGAGCAGGACACGGCCGAGACCGGCCCACGTCAGGTCGCGATCGAGGACGCCGGTGAGCTGAGTGACCGTGAAGACGAACACGACGTCGAAGAAGATCTCGACGGTGGTGACCCGACCGGCGGGCTCCGGGCGGGAATCGGTCGGGCTCATGGAATTGCAGGCTACTGTGCGTCGACTGCGTCCGAGCCGTGGCAGGCGAAATCCGGCGGCGTGCACCGGCCACGGTCGCTGCTCGAGGGCACCTGTGTATCCGGCAGATGACAGACGTCCGTCGTGAAAGCAGAGAGGAGCCACGAACCCGGCAGCTGCCGTGGCAACCGGCAGCGCAAGGAAGGGCAGCCGAGAATTCGGCTCGAACACGAACCACAGGAAGGCACCAGCGTTCGGCTGAGGCAGCTCCTCCCGCCAGGAGGCCGCAGCCGAGCAGCGGCGGCGCGTACGACGTTGCCGAGGGCGACGAAGGCGTTCCGGCACCACCAGAGCAGCGCCGCCACCACCGCACCGGCGGCCAGCTCCGGCACGGTCAGGTTGCGGGCAACGAGCCCGGTGACGTTGAGGAAGCCGAAGGCGAAGATCAGGTCGTAGAACAGCTCCAGCCGGGTCACACGACTGCCTGGGGCCACCGGCATGAGCCACCGCGATCGACGGAGACGCGGCGGAGTGCTCACCCGGCCAGCCTGCTCAATTCTCGGGAGCCAGACCCGGCTTTGCCGGCTTCCGCCTCCGGCGTCGCCGGAGGCGGAGACACGGGCCCGACCGAGCCACGGCCAGACCAGGACGAGCCGGCCGGCGGCGGGCGCGGCGGCGAAAGCACGGTTGTCGCGGTGTGCGGCCGCCCGAGCCGGGTACGCCCGGAGTCCGCGAGCGGCGCAGTGGGAGGTGCGATGAGCGAGGGGACCGGCCGACCGCGATCGGACGGGCGGCAGGCCAGCCCGACCGAGCGGCTGGCGGAGGACGTGGCCGACGTCGTCCGCGAGGAGGCGCGGGCCGTCCGCGCTCAGGTGACCGACGCGGCCCGCCCGGCCGGTGTGGGCATCGTCCTGCTGGCCGCCGCTGGCGGCTGCCTGGTGCTCGGCGCCGGAGCGGCGTCGACCGCCGTGCTGCGTGTGCTGGAGACGGTGCTGCCGCGCCGGCTGGCCGCCGCCGGCCTCAGCGCCGGGTACCTGGTCACGGCCGTGTTGCTGGGACGGGTGGGCCTGGCCCGGTTGCGGGCGGCCGGGGGCACCTCGGCGCGGCTCGCAGACGAGGTGCGGGACATGGTCGCGGGCACCGCTGGCCGGGTGCTGCCCGCCGGCGCCGACGCCGCCCGTGACGAACTGGGCCACTGACAGCCGCCAGGAACACGGGAGAACGCCATGCTGGGCAAGCACGAGCAGGCCGAGGAGATGCGCGACGACCGGCTGTCTACGCGTGGTCTGGACCTGGTTCGACGGTGTCGTCCGAGGTTGTGCCGGGTCTGGTGTGGAGAACTTCGCGGGCCTGTTCGGCGGCGCGGGTGATGCACTCGCTGATGAAGTCGAGGAAGCGGGCGATGCTCTCCAGGCGGATGGCGGCGGGGGTGTGGGGGCCGAGGATGGCGACGCCCTGGCGTGCGGTTTCGACGAGTTGGTCGTTGGATCGAGCGCTGGCGATCGTCGCCTGGTAGAAGAGTTCGTCGTCGACGACGTAGCGGTCGCGGCGGCGTTCGTCGCGCTCTCGGCGGACGAGGCTCTGGCTCTCCAGGAAGGCGATCGCTTTGGAGATGGACGCCGGGCTGACCTGGAGGCGCTGGGCGAGTTGGGACGCGGTGAGGCTGCCCGCGTCGGTGGTGAACAGGCAGGTCAGCACCCGGGCCGTCATCTTGGTCAGGCCCGAAGCCATGAGGACGGTGGTGAACGTCTCCTCGTACTCGGCCACGGCCTCGGCGTCGCGCCCGTGCGGCTGGGGGACTGACTCCGGCCCTCGGGAGGAGGCGGGCCTGCGCCGGTGGGCGCGGCGTTCGGTGGCGCGCTGGGCGAGGTCGGCGCGGTAGGCGGTGGGGCCGCCGTTGCGCATCACCTCACGCGTGATCGTCGAGGTCGGACGGTCGAGGCGCCGGGCGATCTCGGCGTAGGGGAGGCTGTCGGCCAGCCCCAGCGCGATCTGCTGGCGTTCCTGCTGGGTGAGCCTGCCTCCCGGCATCGCGATCTCCTCGGTGATCCTTGACGGCGTTCCCTGATCCCTCCACTATAGCGTTCACTTCTCGCCCATTGCAATGATCAGGGCGAGGCTCGTTGCGTTGCGTTCAAAGCCGTTGCAACAGTTTTCCAAGCTCTAGCTGGAAATACGCAGAGTTCGTGCAACAGATGCGTTGCCGGGATTTGGAAAGCAACGTAGCGTTTCCGATGTCGGAAACAATGAGCGAGCACGGGAGAGCACGATGCAGAAGTTCGACACCCCCGCCCCGATCTCCGCCGTCCTGGACATCCCCGCCGGACGCATTCAGTTCATCGCCGCAGACCGCGTCGACACCACCGTCGAGGTCCTGCCCGCCAACCCCGCCAGGAGTCGCGACACCAAGACCGCTGAGCAGACCACGGTCGCCTACGTCGACGGCGTCCTGCGGATCCACACCCGCGGGCCCGGGAACCAGCTCGTCGGCGCCTCCGGATCCCTGGAGATCACCGTCCAGCTGCCCGCCGGCTCCCGCATCGAGGCCAAGGCCGCCAGCGCCGAACTCCGCGGCGTCGGACGCCTCGGCGACGTCGCCTTCGACGGCGCTTACCGCCATATCAAGGTCGACGAGGCCGCGAGCGTCCGCCTCACCGCGACCGACGGTGACGTCGAAATCGGCCGGCTCAATGGCCCCGCGGAGATCAGCACCGCAAGGGGCGACATCCGGATCACCGAGGCCGTGCGCGGCAGGGTCGTGCTCCGCACCCGGTCCGGCGACATCTCCGTCGCCGCCGCCGCTGGCGTCTCGGCCGCCCTGGACGCCGACACCGGCCACGGCCGCATCAGCAACGCCCTCAGAAACGACGGCACCGCCGAACTCGACATCCACGCCACCACCTCCCACGGCGACATCACCGCCCGCAGCCTCTGAGGGAGCAGATCCGGGCCATCCCGGCCGGGCCCACCGCGATCGAGATTCCGGTCGGCCGTCACCGACGACGCGGCCGTCCATCCCCAACGGCCTGCCATCCACGTGCAGCAGCCCAAGGCGCCCAACACGACCAGGAGAGATACATGACGCAGAACAGCACTTCCCCGACCAGTTTGAAGTGGACCGGCATGGTGCCGGTCGACGACACGGCCCTGGCCGTCAGCGACACCGGCGGTCCCGGTGTCCCGGTGGTCTACCTCAATGGCCAGTTCGCCACCCAGGGCTACTGGCGGCGGGTCATCGCCGCACTGGGGACGGGGTGGCGGCACATCACCTACGACGAGCGAGCCCGCGGCAGATCGAAGCGCTCGGCGGACTACTCCTTCGAGGCAGCCGTCCGGGACGTCGATGCCGTTCTCGCAGCCAGGGGTGTGGACCGGGCGCTGGTGGTGGGCTGGTCCTACGGGGCGGTCGTCGGGGCGCACTGGGCCAGCCGGAACCCGGAGCGTGCCGTGGGCGCGGTCCTGGTCGACGGCGCGTTCCCGTACGACTGGCTCGACGAGGCCATGGAGCGGCGGATCCGGAAGCTGTTCCGGCGAATGAGTTGGTTCCTGCCGCTGCTGCGCCCGACGGGCCTGGCCCCGCGGATGACCGCCGAACAGCAGGCGAACAGCAACATCGAGCTCGGCAGGCTCTCCCGCGAGCGCGAACTGGGACCCGTGCTGGACACCATCACCGTCCCGGTGCGGTACGTGGTCGCTTCAGGGACGTCGTTTGGAAGCCGCGGTGATGAGCAGGAGCGGATCCGTACCAGCCTCGATGCGGTGACCGCCCACAACCCGAACATCCAGATCGGCGCCAAGGTCGCCAGCAACCACGGTGCGATCCTCAAGAAGGACTTCCCGGCCATCGCCGAGGCCGTCCGCGAGGTCGCCGCCCTCGACCGCGGGGGGCGCTGACGACACGACCAGCGGACTGACGACAACTACGCCTCCTCGCCACCGTCGTCATCATCGACTGGGTCCGGGTCGCGCGGGGGCCGCAGACCTTCGCGCGGCACGGGCCGGGTGAACCGGGTGAAGCGGTAGCGGCCGAGCACGTTGCGGTTGCGGTGCTTGAGCGGAAAGCGCCGGGCGACATCCTCGCGATGTCGTCGCCCTGGGTGCGGAGCCGGGTGACGTGCCCGAAACGGCAAGGCCCACAGCGGATGACGCGCTGCGGGCCTTGCCGTGCTCGGGGACGGCGACTCCCGGTGGTCGCGGGCGCTCACCGTCGGTGGTCGTTCATCGGCCGCCGCTCTGCTGGACGGCGGGGATGAGCCGGTCTGGTGCTGGCGGAACGTCGCGACGCCCGGCGTCCAGGTCGGTGAGGTCTCCGGCGGCGTTGATGAGGCCGATGTGCGAGAACGCCTGCGGAAAGTTGCCCAACGCTTCCCCGCTGTACGGGTCGATCTGCTCGGCGTACAGGCCCACGTCGTTGACCCGGTCGGCGAGCCGCTCGAAAAGCTGCCCGGCCCGGTCGCGCTCGCCGGCCAGCGCCAGGCAGCTGACCAGCCAGAAGGAGCAGATCACAAAGCCGGCGGGGTCGCCCTCCCAGCGGCGCACCAGACCGTCGTGGGACAACCTCTCCTCGATCGCCCGGATGGTGGAACGCATTCTCGGATCGTCGGCGGAAAGGAAGCCGACCATCGGCATGAGCAGCACCGACGCATCCAGCTCATCGGTGTCGAAGGCAGCGGTGAAGGCCGTCAGCCGGTCGCTCCAGCCCCGGGCCAGCACGGCTCGTCGGACCTCGTCCCGTGCCGCTGTCCACCGGGCGATGTCCGCCTCTGAGCCCAGGCGGGAGCCGAAGCGTACGGCTCGGTCCAACGCCGTCCAGCACTGCACCTTCGATGACACGTAGTGGCGTTCGGCGTCGCGTGCCTCCCACATCCCGGCGTCCGGCAGGTGCCAGTCCCGCGCGGCCCGCTCGGTCATCGTTCGCAACAGCTGTCCGATGCCCGGCGGCATCGGGTCGAGGTACTGCCGCATCAGCCAGGCGGCGCTGAGCGGCTCACCGTGCACGTCGTTCTGCCGTTGTCGCCAGGCGTCGTTGCCCACCACCACCGGACGGCTGCCGGCGTAGCCGGACAGGTGCTCGAGGTCATGCTCGGTGAGGTCCCGTTCCCCCTCCACCCCGTACATGATCGGCACTATGCCCTCGTTCATGCCCATCGACTGGATCAACCACCCGACGTGCAGGTTGAGCTCGTCGGTGCAGCCCACCCGCCAGAGCGCCCCCAGCGTGAAGCTGAAGTCGCGCACCCAGGCGTAGCGGTAGTCGTAGTTGCGTTCGCCGCCCAACTCCTCGGGCAGGGACATCGTCGGGGCGGCCACCACTGCACCACTGGGCCGGTAGGTCATGCCCTGTACCACCAGCGCGCTGCGTCGTACCTGCTCCGGGTAGAGGCCACGGTAGTCGTGCAGGCCCATCCAGGAGCGCCAGCCCGCGACGGCGTTGTCGATCACCCGCTCGGCGTCGAGCACCGGCGGCGGGCCGGCATCGAAAGCCGGTGAGTACCCGAGCGTGAAGCGACACGTCTCGCCGGCCCGTACCGTGAACGACCCGAACGCCTCCCCGACCCCGCACACCAGTGGGATGGTCGCGCGCAGATCCAGCCGCGCGGATGCGGCGCTGGCGACCAACGCGTCGTCCTGCCGTACCAGTTGGGCGATCATCCGGCCGTACTCGAAGCGTGGTCGGTAGTGCAACCGCAGCGGGACTTCGCCGGAGAGCCCCTGCACCACCCGGGCCAGCAAACCGGGCGAGTGCAGACCGACCTCGTGGCCCCGCGCCCCCGGCTCCAGGGCCAACGCGTCGATCAGCGCCACGCTGCCGGTTTCGGTGGTGAAGACGGTACGAAGCACGAGCGTATCGGGCAGGAAGGCACGTTCCGTGCTGAACCTACCCGCAGGAGAGATCACCCAGTGCCCGGCGTCCTCATCGAGCAGGCGGGCGAACACCGACGGAGCGTCGAACCGCGCAGGACACCACCAGTTCACCGACCCGGCGCGGTCCACCAGCACCGCGCTGCGGCCGTCGGCCAGGAAGCCGTGCTCCGCGATCCGTCCGCACCCCATGGAACGGACTACCCGAGCGCAACGGAGTGACACCGCCACTCACGCCTCGAACTCAACAGAAGCGTGACAGCACACCCGGCTCCGGCCGCCGGACCGGTCCTGCGCCCAGTACAGGCTGGCCACGATCGCCCGACGGGCGGCGAGGTGTTGCCGACAGGTGTGCGCTCTACTTGCCGGACCTGGTGCGGCCCAGCCAGTCGGCGTACTTGACCTCCCCGAGGACCGCCCCGTCGACCGGCACCAGACTCCGCTCGTCCAACTCGGATCCGTAGTAGCGCGCGTGCGGGTCGGTGACCACCTCACGAGGATCGCCCGAAGCAGCCAGGGCGCTCCGGAAGAACTCGTCCATCCGGACCCGCTCAGGCCCGGCGACGTCGACCCGCCCGTTCATCGGCGACCCCACCGACGTCCGGACCACTGCCTGGGCCACCTCGTCGCCGGCGATGGGCTGGAACAGCACCGGTGGCATCCGAACCGTGCCACCGTCCGCGGTGCTGTCGGCGATGGCCGGGACGAACTCGAAGAACTGGGTGGCGTGCACGATCGAGAACGGGATCGGCGAGTCCTCCACCAGCTTCTCCTGCGCAGCCTTCGCCCGGAAGTAGCCGTTCTCCGGCAGCCGCTCGGTCCCCACGATCGACAGCGCCACATGCTGGCCCACACCGGCGGCCGCCTCCGCCGCGAGCTGGTTGCGGGTGGAAGTCGTGAAGAAGTCCAGCACCGCGCTGTCCTCCCATGAGGGGGCGTTCGACACGTCGATCACCACGGACGCGCCGGCGAACGCCTCGGCCAGGCCCTCGCCGGTGATGGTGTTGACGCCGGTCTTCGGTGAGGCCGCCACCGCCTCGTGGCCGAGCTCGCCGAGCATCGCCACGACCTTCGACCCGATCAGGCCGGTACCGCCGATTACAACGATCTTCATGACAGGCCCTTCTGTCGCTGGCGTCGGTTGCCGTCCGGTCACCAGTTAAGACCGGGAACCTCCCGGGCTGGGACACATCAGCGATATGTCCCCAAAGTTGTGATATGCGGCGTGGGGTGGAGATCCTGCCCTGCGGTCCCGGTCGGTCGACGCGATCGCCGTGCGCCGCTCAGGTGTCCGTGGCGTACTCGGCCACGGCGCGCCGGAGCGCCGCGATGTCGGACCACTCGCGGCTGGGGTGCACCCGGTTGGTGAGCAGGACCAGCGCCAGGTCTCGGCCGGGGTCGACCAGGAGGGAGGTGCCGGTGAAGCCGGTGTGGCCGAAGGCCGCGTCCGCCGCCAACGGGCCCATCCACTGCGGGTCACCGATGCGGACGCCGAGGCCGTGGCGGAAGCCCGGGTCGATGCCTGCGGGCAGCTGATCGCGGGTCATTTCCGCCACGGTGTCCGGCTGGAGGACGCGGACCCCGTCGACGGCTCCGCCCTGCCGCAGCATCTCGCCGAACCGGGCGACGTCGGCGGCCGTGCCGAACAGGCCGGCGTTGCCCGCCGTTTCGCCGAGAGACCAGGAGTTCTCGTCGTGGACGCTGCCACGCAGCATGCCACGACCGATGTCGGGCTGGTGTTCGGTGGCCGCGGTCCGGGCCGCGCGGGCGGGGTCGGGCCGGAAGCCGGTGTCGGTCAGGCCCAGGGGTCGGCAGATCCGCTCCTGCACCAGATCGGGCAGCCGCCGGCCGGTGACTCGTTCGGCCAGCAGCCCGGCGACCATGAATCCGACGCACGAGTATTCGAAGGTGCTGCCGGGCCGGTCGACGAGCGGGGCGTGCAGCACCGCCCGCACCCGGGATTCGCGGTCCGGCCAGTCGGTCCACAGCCGCAGCAACGCCGGCAGCCCGGAGGTGTGGGTGAGCAGGTGGCGCGGGGTGATGCGGCGCCGGTCGCCGGCGCCGAAGCCGGGCAGCCAATCGGCGATCGGTTCGTCGAGGCCGAGTTGACCCTCTTCCATCAGCGTCAGCAGCACCGTCGTGGTGAACAGCTTCGTCACCGAGGCGAGATCGAAGATTGTGGACTCCAGGGCGGGCCGGCGGGCCTCCGGTGCGACCGGGGTGCCGGCGGCGTCGACGTACCGGGCCAGGTGACCGACGGTAACCAGATCGGTGGGATGGCCGCCTCGCTGGATCAGGGCGACGGCCGCGCTGTAGAGCGGACGCCGTCCGCCTTCCAGGCCGTTGACCAGCATCGTTTTGAGTCGGGACACACGGAGGACCCTAGCTCAGCTGGCAACTTTTTTCATGCAGCATCCGCATCTCGGAAACTGTTGACATCACTCCGTGGCGCCTCGATACTCGGTCGCCGGGCGTACGGCACCCGCCGAGGGCGGGGAGTACCGGCGCCCGTGGCGCTCGCGGCGACGTGGCCGTGGCATACCGGAGGGAAGGAACGTGAAGCTCCCCAGCGCGCTGAGCTCGCCAGCTACCAGGTGTCTGGTGGCCGTCGCGGCCACCGCCCTCGTCGCGACGGGCTGCTCCAGCGGCACACCCGGCAAGGAAGGGTCAGCCGGCGGCGGCACCCTGGTCGTCGGCTACACCGCCGACCCCAACACGCTCGAGCCCTGGAAGGCCACCCAGTTCCAGGCGGTGCATCTGCTCGAGCAGATGTACAGCACGCTCACGGAACTCGACGGCGACCTCAACGTCAAGCCCGGCCTGGCCGAGAAGTGGCAATATGCCGACAACAACAAGACCCTGACCCTGACCCTGCGCAAGGGCGTCAAGTTCCACGACGGCAAGCCGTTCAGCTCCGCCGACGTGAAGTCGTCGATCGAGCGGATCCAGAAGCCGGAGACCGCCGCGGTGGCCGCCGCCACCGTCAAGTCGATCCAGTCGGTCGACGCGCCGGACCCGCAGACCGCCGTGCTGCACCTGGCGGCACCGGACGCCGGCCTGCTCGCCGGCCTCGCCACCACCAACCTGGCGATGCTGTCGAAGGACGACACCCCGGAGACGGTGGGCAAGAAGCCCAACGGCACCGGCGCCTTCAAGTTCGACAGCCGCACCGCCGGCCAGTCGGTGAAGCTGACCGCCAACGGCGACTACTGGGGCAGCAAGCCGAAGCTGGGCGGCCTGGAGTTCCGGATCATCCCGGACCAGACCTCGGTCGTCGCGGCCCTGCAGTCCGGCAACGTCCAGTTCGCCACGCTCGACGACCCGCTGGTCGCCAAGTCGGCCGAGGGCAGCGGGCTCAAGGTGGCCAAGACGCCGAGCCTCTCGTACCACGTGCTGCAGCTCAACGCCCGTAAGGCGCCGCTGGACAAGCTCGACGTACGGCTCGCCATCTCCTGCGCGATCGACCGCAAGCAGGTACTGGACACGGCCGCGCTCGGCGAGGGCGAGGTGACCGGGCCGATCACCTCCCCGGCCTACAAGTCCGACCCCGACGCACGTCCCTGCCCGAACCGGGACGTGGCCAAGGCCAGGCAGTTGCTGGCCGGCGCCGGTTTCGCCAACGGCGTCACCATTCCCGCGATCGTCTCCCAGGGCGAGTACGCCACCTCCGTCAACGAGGCGCAGAACCTGCAGGCCCAGCTGAAGGAAGCCGGCATCAACCTCACCCTGCAGACGCTGGAGTCCGGCGCGTACGTGGACAGGTGGGTCGCCGCCGACTTCAGCGCGGCGGTGGCGCTCAACGGCGGCCGTCCGGACCCGGACGGCATGTACGGGCGCTACTTCACCAGCACCGGCAACCTGAACAAGGTGGCCGGCTACTCCTCGCCCGAGCTCGACAAGCTCTTCGCCGAGGGCAAGGCGACCACCGACACCGCCCAGCGCAAGGAGATCTACACCCAGGTTGCCCGGCACCTGGAGGACAACGCGGTCTGGGTGTGGCTGTTCTCCAGCTACAGCTACACCGCGACCACCCAGGGTGTCTCCGGCTTCACCCCACTGGCGAACGGCTCCCTGCAGAACCTGCGCGAGATCTCGCTGCAGTGACCGCACGACCTGCCGGGCGGTGCGCGCACCGCACCGTCCGGCAGGACCTATCCAAGGAGGTGCCGGTGCGGGCCATCGCACGTCACCCGTTGCTCCGTCGGCTCGTGGAGACGGTGCTCACCCTGTTCGGCGTCGCGGTGCTGGTCTTCACCACTCTGCGGGCGATTCCCGGCAACGAGATCACCGCCACCCTCGGCACCGAGGCCGCCGGGCTCAGCCCCGAGCAGCAGGAATCCCTGCGCGCCTACTACGGCCTCGACCAGCCGGTGGTGCTGCAGTTCTTCTCCTGGCTGGGCAACGTGCTCACCGGCAACCTCGGCTTCTCGCGCCGAGCCGGCGCGTCCGTACTGGAGATGACCGCGAACGCCCTGCCGGTCACGATGGAGCTGGCGGTTCTGGCCACCATCATCGGTCTGCTGATCGGGGTGCCGCTGGCCATGCTCTCGGCGTCCCGCCCGAACGGGGTCCGGGACGGGTTCGGCCAGCTCGTCGGCCTGGCCGCCCTGTCGGTGCCGAACTTCCTCCTCGGCGCCGCGCTGCTCACGGTGGTCTCCAAGTACGCGCACTACAACCCCAACGCCCAGGGTTTCGCCCCGTTCACCCAGGACCCGCTGCTGAACCTGCAGCAGATGCTCTTTCCGGCGCTGGTCCTCGGCTTCGGCCTCGCCGCCCCGATCATGCGCACCGCACGATCCGCACTCCTGGAGGTGCAGACCCAGGACTTCGTCCGCACCGCCCGCGGCAAGGGCGTCACGCCGTGGCGGCTGCGGCTGCGTCACGTGCTGCACAACGCGCTGAACCCGATCGTGACCATGACCGGCATCCAGTTCGGCTACCTGCTCGGCGGCGCTGTCGTGGTCGAGCAGATCTTCTCCGTGCCGGGCATCGGCCGGCAGGTCCTCGCGGGAATCCAACAGAAGGAGTACGCCGTGGTGCAGAGCACCGTTCTGGTGATCGCGACCACGTTCGTGGTGGTCAACCTCCTCACCGATCTGCTCTACCGGGTGATCGATCCCCGGGTGCGTGCCGCATGAGCCGGCGCAGCGCGAACCCGACTCCCGGCATGCGCGGCGGAGCGTCGGCATGACGCCCGCAGTTGCCGGGCAGCAGGTGCCGGTGGCCGCACCCCGGACCCGCGCAGCGGCGTGGCGGCGACTGCTGCGCAGCCCCGCCGGTCTGGTCGGCGCGGTGCTGGTGGTACTCGTCGTCGTGGCCGCAGGCACCGCCCTGCTGGGGATGACCCCGTACGATCCGATCGCCCAGCACCCGCAGGCCCGCCTGCAGCCGCCGTCGGCGCAATACTGGTTCGGCACCGACCAGTTCGGCCGCGACGTCTTCTCCCGATCACTGGCCGGCCTCGGCAACTCACTGCGTGTCGCGGTCGTCGCGGTCTTCCTCTCCGCCGCCGTCGGCACCACCGCCGGCATCTGCGCCGGCTTCTACGGCGGCAAGGTACGCGGGCCGGTGCTCGCCGTGACGAACGTGCTCTTCGCGTTCCCACCGCTGCTGCTCGCGCTGACCCTCGCGGCCACCTTCACCCGCAACTGGCTGACCATCGCGATCGCCATCGCCATCGTCTACGTGCCGATCTTCGTCCGGGTCAGCCGCGGGCCGGTGCTGTCGCTGCGCGAGACCGACTTCATCAAGGCGGCCCGGGTGCTCGGCATCCCGACCTGGCGGATCCTGCTGCGTCACCTGCTGCCGAACCTCGTCGCCATCGTCATCGTGCAGGTGACCCTGTCGCTGTCGTGGGCGGTGCTCACCGAGGCCGCGCTGAGCTTCCTCGGGCTGGGCAGCCCGCCACCCGCCCCGTCGCTGGGGTCGATGGTCTTCGACGCCAAGATCCTCGCCGGAACGGCCTGGTGGAACCTGGCTGCGCCGGGTGCCGTCATCGTCATCTTCGTGGTCGGGCTCAACCTGCTCGGCGACGGGCTGCGCGATGCCCTCGACCCGAGAAACGGACGCAACGCATGAATGATCGCCTTGGTGACCTGCTGACCGAACAGGTCGACGACCGGTACGCGGGCCTCGACACCGCGTCGGTCGCGCAGTTGGCGGTGGTCATGAACGACGCCGACGTGACCGTGCCCGGCACTGTTCGTGCGGCGTTGCCGCAGATCGTGCCGGCCATCGAGGACATCGCCGACCGGCTGGCGGCCGGCGGTCGGTTGGTCTACGTCGGGGCGGGCACCGCCGGCCGGATGGGGGTGCTCGACGCGTCGGAGTGCCCACCGACGTTCAGTACCCCACCGGACCTGGTGCGCGCCGTCATCGCCGGTGGCACCGAGGCGGTGCTGGCGGCGAAGGAGGGGGTCGAGGACGACGAGGCGGCCGGCGCGGCGGTGGGGGGAGGGGGAGAAACC
>NZ_JBJZOG010000090.1:0-27340 GCF_047200535.1 Micromonospora mangrovicola
TCACCGTCTCTGCCGTGTCAAACCGTGTGTCCCGGTCTGTCACGCTTCGTACGGGTTGGCGCCCGCTGAACTCGCGCAGCAGTCGCCCGCCGCGCTTGATCATCGGATTTGGCAGGCCGGCCGCTGCGGTTTCCCGTAAGCTGTCCGGTGCCCTGCCGGTCGACAACCTTACCCGGTCGGTTCCGCTCCGCCAAATCCGCCCTGCGGCGTTTTCGGCGGGCCCCGCCCGGACCGCGCCCGCCGGGGTTCGTGCCCCCGTCCGACGCGGTGCCAGTCCGGTTCGGCGCTCCCGGGCTTTCGTCCCGTTTGCCCCGTTCCGCGCTGGCAGAGAGAAAGTTACGCGGATTCGGGTTTGATCGTCAAATCCGTGGGGAGCGTCCCGCGTCACATCATCATCAACTGGCTATCTTGCCTGCTCAGCAGGGGTGGAGGCGGAAAGATGAACAGTCAGAGGGTCGGCCCGCCCCGGCGCGCGGCCAACCAACCGCGTACGCCGAGCACGCCGACGCCGGTGCCGATGGCCAGCGAGGCGGCGATGAGGAGCGCGTGCACCCAGAGGAATCCCGTCGCCGTGCCCTCGCCGACCGTGCCGGTCGACCAGGAGCGTGGGTCGTTCCAGATGGCGACCGCGAACCTCGGCCAGATCACCCAGGTCCAGACGCCGACCCCGACCAGGAAGAGCGACCAACCACGCGACAGCACCATGGCTGGCCAGTATGCCAGCGGTGCCGCGGCATCGACCGGCGCAGAGCCGCAGCTCGGCGCGACCGCTCCGGTCCCGTGCGGCGGAAAGGACAGCGGGTCGACGGCCGCCCGAGGTCCGGACCCACCGCGTTGACGTGTCCGTGGACCGGGCCCCGCGGCACGACGGGGTTGCCGTCGTCGGCCGTTTCCTCGGCTGGGCGTACGGGCATGTCTTCCGTCGTCGGGACGACGACATCCGGAGGTGTGCTGTGCAGCCGTTCAATCCGTGGACCTGGCGGGACCCCGGCGCCCTCGCCGGTGGCTACGACCAGACCAGCCCGGAGGAGATGCCCCGGCAGCGGTCGTCGCACACCGGCGCCGACGGCCCCGACGCGCCAGGCCCGGGCACCCCGATCGACCTCAGCGGCTACCGGGTGGAGGCGACGGACGGACGGATCGGCTCGATCGACGAGGCGAGCGAGGACGCCGGGGCTCGCTACCTGGTGGTGGACACCGGACCGTGGATCTTCGGGAAGAAGGTGCTGCTCCCGGTCGGCACGGTGGCCCGGGTCGACCACCTGGACCGGGTCGTGCACGTGGACCGCACCCGGGAGCAGGTGAAGGATTCGCCGGCCTTCGACCCGGACGACTTCGGTCGCCCAGAGTACCGGGAGCAGGTCGGCACCTACTGCGCCGAGAGCTACCGACGGCACTGACCGGAGCGCGCACGGCGCCGCGGCCTGGGCGGGTGGTCGCCTGCGGTGCAGGGGCGCGGGAGAAGCGGTCGAGCGGTTACCGTGTCAGGCATGATCCGGCCGAGCATCACCGCCCCGGAGACCGTCGACGGTCTCCGGGCGGCTGCCGCTCCGGTTCTCCCGACCCGCGTCGACGACGGCCGGGAGCAGATTCTCGACGTACTCCGTGCCGGTGGGCTGCGGTTCCGCGCCGGCGGGCGATGGCGGCGCTCGTTCTGACGAGCCGACTCCACTGATCCGGGCAGACCCCGGGTCGTTCCCGCGCGCCCGCGCGTCCCAGCCACCGTTCAGCACGAAAGGCGTACGACCATGTCCGCGACACGAATGCTCACCGGCGACCGCCCGACCGGGCGGCTGCACCTGGGCCACTACGCCGGCAGCATCGCCAACCGGGTGAAGTTGCACCAGCGCTACGAGAGCTTCTTCATCATCGCCGACCTGCACATGCTCACGACGAGGAACACCCGGGCGGACATCGAGCAGGTCTCCCGCAACGCCCGGGAGATGGTCACCGACGTCCTCGCCGCCGGCGTCGAGCCGGACCGGGCCGTCTTCTACCTCCAGTCGGCGATCCCCGAGGTCGGCGACCTGAACACCCTGTTCCAGAACCTGGTCACCGTGCCCCGGCTGGAACGCGTCCCGTCGCTCAAGGAGATGAGCCGGGACGCCGGAAAGGAGGAGATGCCGTACGGGCTGCTCGGCTATCCGGTTCTCCAGGCCGCCGACATCCTCTGCGTGAAGGGGCAGGTCGTCCCGGTCGGGAAGGACAACGCCGCACACGTCGAGGTGACCCGCGAGATCGCCCGGCGCTTCAATCACCTCTACGGCGAGGTCTTCCCCGTACCCGAGATGATCATGTCGGAGACGCCCACCCTGGTCGGCACGGACGGACAGGGGAAGATGAGCAAGAGCAGGGGCAACGCCATCGCGCTCGGCGACGACCCGGCCACCGTGCGCCGCAAGGTGATGGGGATGTACACCGACCCGAACCGGGTCCGCGCCGATGTGCCCGGCACGGTGGAGGGAAACCCGGTCTTCGCCTACCACGACGTGTTCAACCCGGACCGGTCGCAGGTCGAGGAGCTGAAGGCACGCTACCGGGCCGGGCGGGTCGGTGACGTCGAGGTCAAGGAGGCGCTCGCGGTCGCGCTCAACCGGTTCCTCGACCCGGTCCGGGAACGGCGGGCCCGGTTCGAGGCGCAGCCCGGCCTGGTCGACGAGCTGATCTTCGAGGGCACCGAACGGACCCGGGCCGAGGTGCGCCGCACCCTGGTCGAGGTGCGCCGGGCGATGGGCTTGACCAGCGCGTACACCCAGGTGCGGCGGCGGGCCGAGCGGTACCGCAAGGCCGTCGCCGAGCCGGCCTGACGTCGCGTACGCCGGCCGGCCGGCCCGGGGAACGGCCTTGCACCCTCCCCGGGCCGGCTGGTTAGGTTGTCGGCGTGACCAGCTCGCACGCCCTCGCACCGACGTCCCCCGACGTTCGGGTCGGCGCGCTGCGACGCCGGCGGTCCCGCGACCGCCTGCGCTGAGCACTTCCTCTTGCGACCGGCGGATCGAGCCGCCGGTCATCGCCGATCGTCCTCGGTCCGCCCCATCCGAAGTCCGGAGATCCGCGTGACGCGGATCCGAGCGAGATCGGCGTACCCATGGATCTGGAGAAGCTGCTGACCAACCGGCTGGCGCCGGCGTTCGAATCGGTGGCCGGCGTACCGGTGGATCCGGTCGTGCGGCGCTCGCAGCGCGCGGACTTCCAGTCCGACGCGGCGCTGGCGCTGGGCCGCCGGCTGGGCCGCCCACCGCGGGCGATCGCCGCGGAGGTGCTGGAACGCGCGGAGCTGGCCGACCTGTGCGCCGCAGCGGAGGTTTCCGGGCCCGGCTTCCTCAACCTGACCGTCGCCGACCGCACCCTGGGCGGGCTGGTCTCCGCGCTGGCCACCGACCCGCGTCTCGGCGTGCCGGAGACGGTCACGCCGGAAACGGTGGTGATCGACTACTCGGCGCCGAACGTGGCGAAGGAGATGCACGTCGGGCATCTCAGGACGACGGTGATCGGCGACGCGGCGGCCCGACTGCTGGAGTGGCTGGGGCACCGGGTGGTCCGGGCCAACCACCTGGGCGACTGGGGTACGCCGTTCGGCATGCTGATCGAGCACCTGGTCGACCTGGGCGAGGCGGAGGCGACGCAGGAGCTCTCCATGGGCGACCTGGACTCGTTCTACAAGGCGGCCCGGACGAAGTTCGACGCCGACGAGGTCTTCCGCGAGCGGGCCCGGCGGCGGGTGGTGGCGTTGCAGGGCGGCGACGAGGCCACGTTGCGGCTCTGGCGGCTGCTGGTCGAGCAGTCCGAACGCTACTTCCTGACCGTCTACGACCTGCTCGACGTCACCCTGACCGAGCAGGACTTCCACGGGGAGAGCAGCTACAACGACCTGCTCGACCCGGTGGTGGCGGACCTGGACGGGCTCGGGCTGCTGCGGTGCAGCGACGGCGCGGCCTGCGTGTTCCCGCCCGGTCAGCTGGGCCGGGACGGGGAGCCCCTGCCGCTGATCGTGCGCAAGTCCGACGGCGGGTACGGCTACCCGGCGACCGACCTGGCGGCGATCCGGCACCGGACCGGAACTCTGGGCGCGACCCGACTGCTCTACGTGGTCGGCCTGCCGCAGCGGCGGCACTTCGAGATGGTGTACGCGGCCGCGGCGCAGGCCGGCTGGCTGGTACCGCCGGTCCGGGCGGAGCACGTCGGCTTCGGTTCGATCCTCGGGCCGGACGGGCGGATGCTGCGCAGCCGGGCCGGGGGGTCGGTGAAGCTGGTCGGCCTGCTGGAGGAGGCGGTGGCCCGGGCCACCGCGCTGGCCCGGGAGCGGAACCCGGAGCTGGACGAGGCCGAGGCGGCCGAGGTGGGCCGGGCGGTCGGCATCGGCGCGGTCAAGTACGCCGACCTGTCCAGCGACCGGCAGAAGGACTACGTGCTGGACTGGGAGCGGATGCTGTCGCTGGACGGCAACACCGCGCCGTACCTCCAGTACGCCTACTCGCGGATCCGGTCGATCTTCCGGCGGGCGGGGGTGGCGGCGCGGCCGGACGCGGGAATCAGCCTGGCCGAACCGGCCGAGCGGGCGCTCGCGTTCGAGCTGGTCGGCTTCGGGACGGTGGTGGCCGAGGCGGAGCGGAGCCTGGAGTTCCATCACCTGGCCGGCTACCTGTACCGGCTGGCGGCCGCGTTCAGCGCCTTCTACGAACGCTGCCCGGTGCTGCGGGCCGACGGGCCGGTGCGGGAGAGCCGGCTGGTGCTCTGCGAGCTGACCGCGCGGGTGCTGCGGCAGGGCCTCCACCTGCTGGGCATCCGGACGCCCGAGCGGCTGTGACGGGGGCGGGCCGTCGGCGCCCCCGGCCGCCGTCACGGCGACCGGGGGCGATCCGTCCGGCCGCCGGCGCTCAGCCCGCCGGCCAGGTCTGCACCTCGACCAGGTTGCCCTCCGGATCGCGCAGGTAGGCCGAGCGGACACCCCAGCCCGGGCGGTCGGCGGGTGGCACGACAACCGCGTCGGAGGGCAGTGCCGCGACGGTGGCGTCGACGTCGGACACGGGCACCACCACCAGCACGCCACCGTCGCCCCGGCCGATCGGGAGCACCGCCTCGGCGGCCCGGCGGCCGAGGAGGGCGAGCACGGTCTCGCCGGCCGAGCCGAAGCTGGCGTACTCGAAGTCGGCGACGACCTTTTCCGGCTCGCCGAGCAGGCCGGTGTAGAAGCGGAGGGTGGCCGGGAAGTCGTCGGTGACGACGCGGGGGTGCACGCTCATGCTCCGGACCCTAACCCCGCCCACCGACCTTCCCCGATTCGCAATCTGAAAGCGTGGGAAACAATTGCAACAAACTGCACCGTACGCACTGTCCTGTGGGGACTATCGGCCCATGGAGACCTGACTCCGGGCGATGCTAGAAACAGGGCGACAAGGAAACGGCCGGTCGGTCGACGTGACCACAGTCACGGGGCCGTCGGAAAGTCTGTGATCGCCGACTTTGCAGCACCGGACGTTTTGCCGTTCCCACAAGGATGGGGTTCAGTCATGCCTGCCATGCTGCATGCAGTCGGTCGCGTGCTGGCGACGTTCGCGCTGCTCATCGGGGTTGGAGGCGGCGTCCTGGCGGTGGGCGGGCCGGCGCAGGCCGCTCGGAGCACCGCTTACCGGGTCACCGTGGAAAGGACCGGCGGATTCGCCGGTGTTGACGAGTCGTACACCGTTCTTTCCAACACCGTTCACCTTTCCACCACAGATCTGATGACGACGGTTAACGGTCGGGAATTCCGCACTCTCGCACCGTCGTACCCGGCGGCGAGCGCTGGCGCCGACCGGTACTTCTACACGGTTTCCGTGGCGTACACGAACGGACACACGGAGACCGTCACCACGGCCGACGGGGCCGACGCCCCCGCGGTGCTCCGGCAGGTCGTCGACCTGACCCTGCGGATCACGGCCGACCTGGCCGCCGGCCGGGAGGGCTGAGCCCTCGCGGCCCCGGTCGGCCCAGGGCGCGGGCCGGCCGGGGCCGTGCGGCGAGCCCGGTCGGTGCCGCCCCCGGCGGCGGCCCCGGCGGCGGTGACCGCTCCGCGCAGCCGCTCAGCGTGCGCCGGTGAGAGCGAGCCGGACGCCCAGACCGACCAGCACGACGCCGGTCACCCCGTCGACGGCCCGGCGTACCGCCGGCCGGGCGAACAGCCGGCGGAGCCCGCCGACCAGGATCGCCACGGCGACGAACCAGGCGCCGGTGATGGCCACGGCGGTCACCGACAGGGTCAGCGTGTCCAGGAGGCCGGGATCGACCGGCAGGAACTGCGGCAGCAGCGCGACGAAGAAGACCGCCGCCTTCGGGTTGAGGATGTTGCAGAGCAGGCCGTCCCGGAACGCGACCCACCGGCCCGGGCGCGCCGCACCCGGCACGGACGGCTCCACCCGGAAGTCACCCGCGCGCCGCGCCGCGACGAGCGCCCTCAGGCCGAGGACGGCCAGGTAGCCGGCGCCGACGAGCTTGATGACGGTGAAGGCGACAGGGACCAGGGTCACCAGGGCGGCGACTCCCGAGGCGGCGGCGATCGCCCACCCGAGCACCCCGGCGGCGACGCCGGCGGCCGCCAGCATGCCGTGCGCCCGGCCCGAGACGGCCGAGTGCCGGACCACCACGGCGAAGTCCGGCCCCGGTGACACCGCACCGAGCACGATGACCCCACCGAAGGCGAGCAGTTGCGGGCCTGTCGTCACGGGTCCCCTTTCGCCCCGGTCCGGCTCACGGTTCGTCGGTCCGTTGTGGCTCGTCGCGGCGCCGATGAGGCGTGGCACCAGCCGCCCGGACCTCCGTCGGATATACGTCTGCTGTGGACCGTTGCCGCACCGACCGTAGTCATCGCCGCGGATGCGATGTTAGTCTTCCCCGGCCAGGCGTGATCACGGTAAGCGACCGGGGGACACATGGGGGCCGGCGTTCCGAGCACCGGAGGCTTGCTGGATCCGGACGGTGCCATGGACCGGCTGGCGGCGTGGAAGGGTCGGATCGACCGGCTCGCGGCCGACACCAGGGCGATGAGCGACCGCCTTCAGGAGCTGCGGGTAACCGTCGCCGACGGCAACGGCTTGTGCGAGGTGACGGTCGACTCCGCCGGGGGGTTGGTCGACCTGCGACTGGGGCCGCGGATCCAACGGGTCGCCCCCGATGTCGTCGCCAGGACGGTCATGGACACCATCCGGGAGGCCCGGCGGCAGTTGGCCGACCGGTCGCAGGAGATCATCGCCGACACGGTCGGCACCGAGTCCGCGGCGGCCCGGGCGATCGCCGAGCGGGTCGGGCAGCAGCTGCGCGACGCCGACCCCGCCTCGGACAACCCCGACGAGCAGTACGGCCGGTGGTGAGCGCGATGGCCGACGGTTTCGCAGTCGACGCGGAGCAGATCCGCGCGCACGCCCGCAACGTCGACACGCTCAGGGGGCGGTTCGACGCGGTCAGGACCGCCAGCGCGCACATCGCCCGGGACGACTCGGCGTACGGGCTGCTGTGCTCGTGGATGCCTGCCATCCTGCAGGGCCGGCACAAGCGGCAGGACGAGCTGATCGCGTACGTGGAGGAGAACCTGTCGCTGGTCGTGCAGGGGCTGCGCCGGACCGCCGACAACTACGACAGCGCCGACAACGACTCCGACGCCACGATCCGTAAGGCGGGTGGCGGCCTGACGAGGTCGGCGCGATGACCGACACCTCGCTGATCGCCGACGTCCAGTCCACCCGCAAGCCGTGGACCGGCGCGGCCCTGGCCGACAGCGTTCAGGGACTCGTCGACGCCATCCACAGCGAGGGCTGGGTCGACGACCTGATCGCGGGCGCGTCGCTCGGGATCGAGGTCGCCGCCAGCGTCATGGACCCCTTCAGCGCGCTGCTGGCCAACGGGCTGGGCTGGGCGATGGAGTACTTCGAGCCGCTGCGGCAGATCCTCGACGAACTCACCGGCATGCCCGACGTGGTCGCCTCGCACGCAGCCACCTGGGACAACATGGCCGCCGCACTGCAGAGCATGGCCGCCGACCTGAAGTCCTTCGTCGACGGGGACATGCCGCACTGGCAGGGGCGGGCCGCCACCGCGTACCACAACCTGATGGAACACAACGTGGAGGCGATCAACGGGCTCGGCGGGGTCTCCGCCGCGATGGCCGCCGCCACCCAGGCCGCCGGGAACCTGGTGATGTTCACCCGCGACATCGTCCGGGACCTCATCGCCGACCTGGTGGCCCGCGTGATCGTGTGGGCGGTCGAAGCCATCTTCGTGGTCACCATCCCCGTGATCGCCTCGCAGATCGCGGCGGCTGTCGTCAAGTGGGCCGGGCGCATCCTGACCTACGTCATGGCGTTGATCACCAGCCTGACCAACCTCTCCGAACTCCTCGACGGCTGAGGCCCGACCATGGCGAAACCCCACACCCCGCACGGTGGCGGCGGGCACGGCGACGGCGGTCACCCGCGCCCGCACGGAGAAGGCGACGGCGAGGGCGACGGCGGCACGCCGTCCGGGCGGCGGCGCAGTACGCCCGACGTCCCTGAGAGCGTCAGCCGGGCGCAGGAGACCGTCGCCGCGGAAGCGCGGCAGGGCCGCCCGCCGGGGGAGGGAGGGCAGCAGAACCCGAAGCCCGGCGACACCGAGGGAAAGGGGACCGACTCCACCACGCCCGACGCCGACAGCCCGCAGGCGTTCATCGACAACATCATTCGAGACCCGAAGTCGGTCGCGGGGCGGTCCCCCGAAGAGATCGCGCAGCAGTTCAACGATGCGGGTTATCCGGCCACGGTGCAGCAGAGCACCAAGAAGGGTACCTCTGGCAACGCGGTACAGGTGCGGATCCAGGGTCACCCGGAGATCACAAACATCCAGGTTCATCCCGGCGGAGGGCGCCACACGCCGGACGGGTCACCGTACTGGAAGATCTCAACGAGCACGGCTGGCAAGATCTGGGTGATTCCCGAGGACTTCAGGGGCGCGGGCGACCTGAACGGAAACGTGGTGCGGTATGACGAATAAGCTCATCAAGGTCGACCGGGTGCGCTCTGTCGCTGAGGCCGTGGCGGTCGAGGAACTCGGCTCCGCGATGGTCGGCGTCGCGCTCGACGCGGATCCCCGGTTCGCCGACGACCGGGCCATCCCGATGGAACTGGCCGGCGAGATCGGCAAGGCGTTGAGCCGCGCCAAGTTCGTCGTGGAGTTGGACTTCCGGAACGACCCGATCGACGCCCTGCGGAGGGCGGAGGCCCTGCGGCCCGATCTCGTACAGCCCATCACCGGCGCGATTCCGCCGACCGATGTGCGGGCAGCCCTGGGCCGGTCGGGGATCGGCATCGCGTACGCGGGAATCGAGATAGCTCACGACGACGATCCGTCCTGGGTCCTCAGCCGGTACACCGGCACCGCGGATCTCGATGCGGCACTCTTCCAGGTCGATGTTCTACCCGAGTACCAAAACTCCTGGGAGTTCCTGCGCGACGAGTCGCCCGAGTTCGAGGACGAGTTCCAGCTCGAGGACCTGAATCAGCTCGGCCGTACCCACGACCTGGTCGCCGGCTTCAACTTCACGCCGCGGAACGCGCCGGAGATTGTCGCCGCCCTCTCGGGCGTCGGCGGGATCGCCTTGACGCTCGCCGACCATGCCACCCGCCAGGACCTGCACTTCCTCCGGTACGACGCGGCGCTCGAGGTGCTGCGTGCGCTGCACCGGTTCGCCTGACGGTCCCGACCGTGAGCGGAGAATGGCGCACCGGGCCGAAAGTGGCCCGCTGGCCCGACGGTCCAGAGGCCCGGGAGGCGCTCGAGGAGTGGTTCGCCGCCGTCGCCTCGGACACCACGTCGTACCTGTCGGGTGATTTCCTCGATTTCCGGGGCGCGGACCTCAGCACCATCGACCTGACTGACGCCTACCTGGCGAGTGCCTGTCTGACCGGCGTCCGGTTCGAGGATGCGAACCTCGGCGGCGCGAACCTGACCAACGCGGAGCTCGAAGACGCCGACCTTAGCTTTGCCGATCTGGCCAAGGCGGAGCTGGTTGGTTGCTCCGCGACGAACGCCCGCTTCCGCGGGGCGCGACTGTTCGCGGCGGAACTCGACGACGCCGTCCTGGCGGGGGCCGACCTCAGTCACGCGATCCTCAACTCGGCCAAGCTCTACAAGACCGATCTGCGCGGGGCCAACCTCGAGTTCGCCAGCCTGCGGTGGTGCATCCTGGGAGGCAGGAACATGCCCGCGACCCTCAGCGGGGCGAGGTTGTTCGGTTGCCAACTCGAAGGTGCCAAGGGAGCGGTCGTCGGCCCGGCTTTCGTCGACGAGCACGCCACCCGGTCGCTCGACGGCGCCGAACTCGAGGCGTGGTTCGTGGAGCGGGGCGCGGAGAGCATCCAGGTGCTGCCCGGGACGCCGTAGGGCGACGGGCAACCCGCCCGGGCGGTCCTGTCGGCGCCCGTTCAGTGGAGTAGGATTCCGGACCGCTTGATCACGCCGGACCGAGGGTCGCCCCGACGGCGGCCCCGTCACCGCGGCTTCTTCCTGGCGACGGCCTCGCGCCAGATCAGGCCCACGATGCTCGGCCTGACCTCGGTGGTGATCACGGCCATCGCGCGTCGGACGTACCGGTCGTCGGTCAGCTGCGCCACCATGCTCGCCGCCAGGTCGGTCCGCGAGGTGAAGAGCCCGTCGGCGACGTTCTCCGCGAGTTGGTAAGCGGTGACGGTCGGGTGGTCGAACAGGCCGGACGGCCGCACGATCGTCCAGTCCAGGCCACTGTCGCGGACGATGGCCTCCATCCGGCGCATGTCCTCGTGCGCGGTACGCCCGAACCTGCGGTTGACCAGCGGATCCATCACATTGTTGAAGAAGAACTCGCCGGTCGGCCGCCAGGTCGGATCCATGACGCTGGAGCTGATCGTGATCAGCCGCTTCGTCCCGTGCCGGTGCATCGCGGCCACGATGTTCGCGTTCCCCCGCGAGTACACGGCGATCGGCTTCGGGGAGAGCGGAACGCCCAGACTGGACAGGACCGCGTCGCTGCCGGCCACGGCGCGCTCGACGGCACCGGGGTCGGCGACATCGGCGGTGGCCACGGTGAGGCCGGGGCGGGGCTCGATGGCGCCGGGACGGCGGGTGACGGCGGTGACCTCGTGACCGGCGGCCAGGGCCTGGTCGGTCAGCCGGCGGCCGGTGGGGCCGGTGGCACCGAAGACGACGGTACGCATGTGTTCGCTCCTTCTCAGGTGGTCGACGCCGTTGACCGTGCCGGGCGGGGAACGCAATATTCAACTGTGCTGAATAAAACCCGGGGGCGGCCGCGCGGCAACCCGGACACCAAGGCCCGCATCTCGGCAGCCGCCCGCGAACTGTTCCTGGCGCACGGCTACCGCGGCACCACGGTCCGAGCGGTCGCCGCCGCCGCAGGAGTCGACTCGGCGCTGATCAGCTACCACTTCGGCTCCAAGCAGGGCCTGTTCGGCCAGTCACTGAACCTGCTGTGCGTGGAATCCAGCGCCCTCGACCAAGCCCTCCAGGGTGACCGGGCCGGCCTCGCCGACCGGCTCCTCACCGCCGTCACGAGCCTGTGGGACGCCACCGCGCCCACCGAGAACCGGCTGGCGCTGGCGGACGACGACACCATGCGCGCCCTTCGCAGCTACCTGGAAAGTGAGCTACTCGTCCGCGTTGCTGAATTTCTCGGCGGCCCCGAGGCGACCGAGCGCGCCACCGCCGCCGTCGGGGTCATCGGCGGTCTGATCTTCACCCGCTACCTGAACCCGATCCCGGCCGTCGCCGCCCTGCCGTCGACCGAGATCCGGCGCGTCTTCGGACCCGCCCTGCGCGCCGCGCTGCACGCCCGGGCCGAGCGCCGGAGCACAGGACCCGACATGCAGCGGGCTGCCACGCCGGCGACCAGCCCGACCGCGAGACCGGCGCCCCAGAGCCAGAAGCTCCACGGTTCCGGCAGGGTGACGCCCACCCACCAGAGGACGACCGCGGCGCCGTTGGCGCGTACGAAGTAGTGGGTCAGCGGCCGGGCCTCGGGCACGTAGTGGCTGGCCCGCCAGAGTTCGACGACCTGCACGGTCCGGACCAGGGCGTAGGCGCCGGCGATGGCGCGGACGTCGTTGCTGCCGTTGCGGGCGATGCTGGCGGCCAGCAGCGTCAGGGCGATGAGCTGGAGGGTTCCGATGAAGCGCCTGGCACGATCGGTGTCGTTGTCGAACCGGGTCGTGTAGAAGACCTCGTTGACCCAGGCCCACCAGGCGATGACGAACCAGGTCCCGGCGCGGGCGAGGCTGGACCAGCCGGGATCATCGACGATCGACTGCGCGATCTGGGAAACGATGACCACGAAGACCAGGTCGTAGAACAGTTCCGACCAGGCGGCCTGCCGGTGGCCCCGTTCCCGGGTCCGGAGGGTGGGGCGCCCGGTGGCCGTGGGGGAAGGGGCCATGTCGGTGAACCTCGATCTCGGGCGGTGGGATCGGCCGTGACCGTCATGACCTCCCAGGGCACACGTTTCCGCCGGTCTTCTCGGAACAGCTGGACGGTTGCGGCTCACTGACCGGTGCGGCTCACCTGCCTGCTTGCGCACTCCCCTCGCCGGCGCGAGTTGTTCAGGGATGAAACTGCGTCTACAGTACACAGTTATTACAGTGTCCGGCGAACACAGTTTCCGGAGGAGTTTCCGATGGCGAATCCGCTCGTTGCCACCCTTCAGCGCCCGCTCCTACGACGACGAAACGCCCGAAAGCTGGTCATCGACTCCCCGCGAGGGGTGCGCGACGAACTCTTCCTGACCATCAACGGCAGCCAGCAGTGGGTGACCATCCGGGGTCAGGACCGCGCGAACCCCGTCCTCCTGGTGCTGCACGGGGGGCCCGGATCCTCGTACGTCCCGTTCAACTGCCGGCTCACCGAATGGGAGAAGCACTTCACGGTCGTGCAGTGGGATCAGCCCGGAGCGGGTAGGACGTTCCAGCGCAACGGCAACGCCGACCCCGTCGGGCTCTCCCTCGACCGGCTCACGGCCGACGGCATCGAGCTGACCACCCAGCTGCACGACCGGCTCGGGTGCTCCACCGTCATCCTGGTCGGCAGCTCCGTCGGCAGCCTGGTCGGCCTGCGGATGGTGCACGACCGACCGGAGCTGTTCTGCGCCTACGTCGGGGTCAACCAGAACAGCTCCGGCTCCGACCCGATCGGCTACCAGCTCACCCGACAGGCCGCACTTGAGCAGGCCGACCGTAAGAGTCTGCGCGTGCTGACGGACATCGGCGACGACCCGTCCCGGTGGACCATCGACCAGCACGAGCGCCTGATGAAACTCGCCATCCGGCTCACCAAGGGCGTCCCTGACATGGTCCACGACCTGATGCTGCCCGCCCTGATGTTCGACCCCACCTACACCATGGGCGACATCAGGGACTACCAGCGCGCGATGACGTACGCCAACCAGCAGCTCTTCGCCGAGCTGCGGGCGGTCGACCGGCGTGAGCCCCACGACGAGTTCGCTGTGCCGATCCTCTTCTTCCTCGGCGAACGCGACATCATCACCCCGGTCATCGCGGCCCGGTCCTACCTGCAGCACATCCGCGCACCCCGAAAGGAGTTCGTGACCGTTCCGCAGGCCGGCCACCTGGCCGAGTTCGCGAACCCGGCCCACGTCCTCCAGCAGCTGCTGGCCCGGGTGCGCCCGCTCGCCACACTGCGGACGCCCGCCCGGTAACGACCAGGACGCAATGGCACGATACGTCCCACCGCCGGCGCTATGCGGTGTCGGACCGGAGGGGTGGTCCGCTGCAGACGTGGAAGTGCAGGTGCTTGGAGTCCTGGTACCGGCCGAGGTTGGTCAGCACCCGGCAGGCGCCCCGCTCTCGCTCGACGCGGGCGGCGACCCGGCGCACCACCTCGATGATGCGATGCAGCAGATCCTCGTCGGCATCGCCCAGGTCCACGAGAGATGGCACGTGACGCTTCGGCACCACGACGACATGCACCGGCCAGAAGGGCCGGGTGTGCTCGAAGGCGAGGACGTCCTCGGTCTCCGCCACCACAGTCACCTCGGTGCGACCACTGAGCGCCTCGTCGCAGTAGAAGTCCTCGGTCACCCCAGCTCCTCTCCTTGGGGAGCTTTACCCGCCGCTCACCTTCTGACCGTTCAAGATCGAACCGTAGCACCGAACAGGCAGCGCTCACCCGTCCAGCAGCTCGTTCAGCAGGTCGATCACCAGATCGGGGCGACCGACGAACGGCGAGTGACCGGTTCGCCATTCCCGGGCCGCCCCGCAGCGGGTGGCCATCGCCCTCTGGAGCGCCGGGTCGATTGCCCGGTCAGCGGCGCACGTGACGTAGGTGGAGGCGACGTTCTGCCAGCTTTGGCGCTCCGGAACTCCCCTGCCGCAGCCAGCACTTTGGGGGCGCAGCAGGCCGATCGCCCAGGCAGCGAGGTGCTCAGGGCAATCGGCGTAGAGAGCATCGGCAGCGCGGTCGGGGTCCAGGCGCGTCGAGCCGTCTGCTTCGGGCACGATGGCCGCCCGAAGCAGATGCGATGACCCGCCGAGGCTGGCGGCGCTCTCGTTCCTGTCAGGCACGAACGCCGCCAGGTACACAAGATGCCGCGCCCCGGTAAGGCCGGTGATTACCGATCCGCCGTAGGAGTGGCCGAGCACGAGTGGCGGCTCTTCCATCGCATCGACAGCAGCTTGAGCGGCCGCGGTGTCCGCCGGCAACGAGCCTCGGTGCAGCACCGGAGCAATGACCTCGGTGCCCGTGAGCCGCAGGCCCGCGGCAACGAGATCGAAGTGATGAGGATCGTGATACAAGCCGTGGACGAGCACTACGCCGGCCACTTCGCCTCCCAGTCTCGACCCGACGGCCTCGCGAAGCGAGGTTAGACAGCGTTGATCGACTTCCGCGACGGGCCAGGGTCATAGTCGCCTGCAGATGCGGACCACTCGCTGCCGGTGGGCCGCGCACGCCTCGGCCGGGCTGGTGTTGCGGCTTCACCGAACCTGTCAAGCGCGTACGACAGTCGTTGACGTCATCGCCGAGAAGGGAGCGGGGTTGCCTGGGTCGATCTGAGAGGCTACTTTCGAGACATGTCTCTCACGAATCCGTACGGGGATGTGGAACTGACCGGTGCGCAAGCGCTGCGGGCGTTGGCTCATCCGGTACGGCTTGCTCTACTTGATCGGCTGCAGCGGCACGGCCCCGCGACGGCCACTCAACTCTCACCGCACGTCGGCGCCACGCCGTCGGTCGTCAGCTGGCACCTGAGGCACCTTGCTTCTTTCGGTCTCGTCACCGACTGGGACGGCGCGACGAGTAAGCGGGAGCGGTGGTGGCAGGCGGCGGGTAAGGGCTTCCGGTTCACCATGCCCGACGATGCAGAGGGCCAGGACGCGGCGCGGCAGCTGCGCGCCGAGATGTTCGCACGATCCGCGGAGGCGCCCATGCAGTGGTCGCTGCGGGACGAGCCGCGGCTGGATCCGCAGTGGCGGGCCCTTGCGGGGTTGGCCGATACCCGGTTCGCCGTTACTGCTGACGAGTTGCGGCAGCTCGAAGAAGCGATCGAGGCACTGCTCGCGCCGTACGTCCGGCGTAAGGGTGGCCAGTCGCCGGACGGTGCGCGACTCGTCCGGATGCTGCGCTATCTGCTGCCCGAGCCCGGCGACGACCCGGCGGCGTCATGACCGCCACCAGCACGAGGCCCCCGGCGCTCCTGCGCGGCAATCGGCGTTTTCGAACCTTCTGGCTCGGCGAAACCATTTCCCAGTTCGGCGACCGAATCAGCGAGCTGGCCCTGCCGCTGATCGCTGTCACCGTCCTCGCCGCAACGCCCGCACAGGTCAGCATCCTCACCGCACTGATCTGGCTACCCAACCTGCTGGGCATGTTCGTCGGCGCGTGGGTGGACCAACGGACCCGCAAGCGGCGTCTACTGATCGTGGCCGACCTGGTCCGCGCGGCAGTGCTGCTCAGCCTCCCAGCGGCTTACCTGCTGGACGCGGTCACGTTGACTCATCTCTATCTGGTCGCCCTGCTCACCGGGGCCGGTGCGGTCCTGTTCGGCATGGCGCGCCAGGCGTTCTTCGTCGCTCTGGTCCCGCCGTCGGCCTATGTAGAGGCGAACAGCAAGCTGAGTCTGAGCCGGGCAGCCTCATTCGTGGCTGGGCCGGCCCTCGGCGGCGGCCTGGTCCAGGCCCTCAGCGCCCCGGTCGCGGTCCTCGTCGACGCGGTGTCCTTCCTCGGCTCCGCGCTGCTGATCGGCCGAATTCCAGTGGACGAGGCCCGGCCGGCGCCAACGCGGTCCTCGACCCTCGGCCTGGTCCGGGACGGGCTCGTCCTGGTACTGCGTCATCCGGTGATGCGCGCCACTCTCGGCTGCACCAGCACCGTCAACTTCTTCACCCTCATGACCAACGCACTGCTCGTACTGTATGCAAGCCGCGAGCTCGGTCTGTCGGCTGGCGCTATCGGCCTCGCGTTCGGCGTCGGCGCGGTCGGTGGACTGGCTGGTGCGGCACTGGCACCTCGACTCTCCCGCACCATCGGGTTGGGCCGCACCGCGATGATCGGCGTGGTCCTCTTTCCCGCACCCTTCGCGCTGACAGCGCTCGTGTCCGGCCCGACCTGGGCCCGAATCGCGGCGCTCGCGGCGATCGAGATGGTCTCCAGCGTCGGCGTGATGCTGATGGACGTCAACCTCAACTCCCTGCTCGCCTCGGTCACGCCCGACGACGCGCGGGGACGGCGGGCCGGTGCGTACAGCGCCGTCAACTACGGGATCAGGCCGCTTGGCGCGCTGGTCGGTGGCTGGTTGGGCACCACCATCGGTCTGCGACCGACACTGGTCGTCGCCGGCCTTGGCGGTGTCCTCGCCGTGCTGTGGCTGCTCGCCTCGCCGGTGCGTCGCATCGCCACCATCGACGAGCCGGCGACTGACACCTCGGCTGCCGAAGGGCGGCAGAGCACGCCACCGCCCGGCCCACGCAACCGACCAGACCCTCCTCCTGCACCAGCTGGACCACCGCGTCGGGATCAGCGCACGTCTTCCGAGGCAGGACCCCATGCCACTGCGCAGCATGGGCCCGGAGCAGGAAGCGTGAAGGCCTGATCTTCCCGAGCGAGGTCGGCACACCGCTGGATCCGGACAACTCCTCCCATCGGCTCCTCCTCGCCTCTCACACTTCCCACCACCTCCACCTCTTCACTCCGTAGGGCTCCAGCGGCCCCGTTCGGCAACTCCGTCCGCCCGGGATGCCAGCACATCCGGTCATGATCAGGGCGTTCTCCACAGCAGCCGCTACCTGGTCACGGAGGTCCGGGAGTCCGGCCGGGGCGGTTTCTACCGGGCGTACGGCGACATCCGCCGGCTGCGCTGAGAAGCTCCGGTCCGGGGGCGGTGCTCCGACCGCCCCCGGACCGGTTCAGCGGCAGGTCCAGCGCACCGGCCGGACGTCCTGGTCGTCGCGCTCGAGCTTCCCGCCGAGCACCCGGCCGTCGTCGCTGAGACTCTTCACCCCACCCCGCCGCCCGCCGCGCCAGCCGTCCGGCATGGGCAGCTTCACCGCCTTCGTGTCGGTGACCAGGCCGGGGACGCCACCGGAGACCGAACCGGCCAGCCAGCCCCGACCGTTACCGGTCCCGTCGTACAGGACGCCCGTCAGTACCTCCACCCGCCCGGTCCGCAGGTCGATCCGCACCGGGTACCTGGTGATGCCGCTCCGAGGGACCACCGTGGTGTCGCGTTCGGCGGTGCCGGTCACCCAGCCACCGGCCACCGACAGGGGCACGAACCGGGAGGCCTTCCCGCCGGGCACCCGCGGCAACGGCAGCACCTCCGGCCGGGCGGCACCCGGACGCCACACCACCGCGCGGCTGGCCTCCCCCGGGTTACCCTCGGACATCACGGCCAGGATGGTGCCGTCCTCGTCGATGCCGACGGCCGTGCCCTCCCACTGCGGGCCGGGCAGGGGCAGGTCCACCGGCTGGCTCCGGTACGAGTCCCAGACCACCGGCAGGTGCTTGAACCCCGGCTCCCAGACGTGCCCCACGCTGCGGTAGCCGACGATCCGGCCGGCGTCGTCGACGGCCGTCGCCCCCTCGGACGGTCCCCCGGGCAGGCGGATGACCTCGCCGTCGCGCACCGCCCACGCCTGCCACAGGTCGCCGGCGGCCAACGACGAACCCACCGCCAGGCCGGCCCGGTTCACATCCGTCAGCTTCTGTGCCGAGCCCGGCAGCTCGACCTCCCGGACCCGGTCGCCCTCCCAGATCAGCAGGCCGAAATCCACGCGATCCCGCCCCTGCGGGGCCCGCCGGCCGACCAGCCACCGGCCGTCCGGGTCACCGCCGGTGACCGCGCCGTGTGGATCGCCCGGCACGGGCAGCAGCTCGGCCTCGCACACCCCCTGCCACGGGCCGGTCGGCCGCGGTTCCGGCGACGGCTTCGACGGGCCGGGCGGCATCGACGGGCCGGGCCTCGCGGCCGGCGCGGGCGCCGCCCGCCCGTGCCCGCCCAGCGCCGCCGGCAGCGCGGCCACCGCCAGCACACCCAGCGCCACGGCCCCGGCCGCCGCCACCCGGCGGTTTCGCCGCCGCCGGCGCGCCTCCCGGATCGCCCCCGGCAGGTCGATCCGGGGCGGGCCGGCCGGCTCGTCGTCCAGCCACCGCAGCCGGTCGGCGACGTGTTCGTCATCGGTCCTCATGCCCACTGCTCCTTTCCGGTCCGGCCGGCCAGCTCGCGGTCCCCGAGCAGCCGTCGCATCGCCGCCAGGCCGTGCGAGGTCTGGCTCTTCACCGTGCCGGGCGAGCAGCCCAACGTGCGGGCCACCTCCTCCACCGGCAGGTCGTGCAGGAAACGCAGCACCAGCACCGCCCGCTGGCGGGGCGGCACCTTGGCCAGGGCGTCGCGCAGCACGGTCCGCTCCTCGACGCTCCGGTCCTCGGTGGACCGCACGTCCGGTGGCCCGCCGAACAGGTGCACCCGCCACCAGCCGCGCCGCCGGGTGTCCAGGAAATGCCGCACCAGCACCGTCCGGACGTACGCGTCGAGCTGCTCGACCTCGCCGATCCGCGCCCAGCGCAGGTAGAGCCGCGTCGCGGTCTCCTGCACCAGGTCGTCGGCCAGGTCGGCGTCGCCGCAGAGTGCGTATGCGAGCCGCCGCAGCGCCGGCAGGCGCGCCGTGACGTACTCGACGTATTCCTGGTCCGATGCGTCCGGCATCCGGCCACCTCCCTGGGGTTCGCTGTTCCAGACGCCACCGCACCGGAAACGGTTGTACGCGATCGCGGGACAGGATCGAAGATGGCCGGATGGAGATCCCCGAGAGCCTGCGCTGGACCGAGAACGACCCGACCGGACGGGCCTGGCGGGCGGTGCTGCCGGACCGGCTGGCGGAGTGCGTCGAGCGGTGGGACCTCCGGGCGGTGGCACCCCCGTTCGGGTACGCGTTCGCCTCGCTGGCCGTGCCGGTCGAGATGCCGGACGGTACCCCGGTGGTGCTGAAGCAGTGCCCGGACGACGACAGGGGCGCAGGTTCTGGACGAAGGCGCGGCCGGCAATCACGACTTGCGTGGTCCGGTCGGTTTCCCGAAACGACTCCTCACCTGCTGCGCGGCCGAAGGGCCTCGAACCCCTAACCTCCTGATCCGTGGGAGCGTCCCGCATCCCCCGCTACCCGCCTCACCTCTCTGCTGGCTCGTGTCCGACGTTCATCCGGTGGCAGCTCTTGGCGTCGTGCTGCGGCGGGGGTCACAGACTGGCAGCTTGGGAACCGTACAAGATCCGCTGGCAACCGATGCCACTGCCAGGTCGGCAGGCCTCCGGGTGGCCTGGAGTGACCTAGTCCGGCCAGGCGTAGTGGCCCCGCTAATGGCCCGACCCGGTGGGCGGTGGACATCTTCCTAAGGTCATTTGCCGATAGGGTCTTACCCGCGTGACCAGTCGATCTGCTCGGCGGCCAGGTCTATCCGCGCCATGCCGTCACCCCCCAGGTGCGCCGGATGCTGGACTTCAGCCGGTCTGGCCGGCCTTGTCGACAAACTTCGCCGCCACCCGGGTGATGGTGAACTGAACCTCACCCCGCTCGATCCGAATGGGCCCCGTGGGCGACGTGAACGTGTGATCCTTGGCCGCCACGGAGCGGTACCCGACGAACTCGTGCGTGCCGGCATCCAGCAAAAGTTGCTCGAAGCGCCAACCCTCCTGAACGCGGCCGACCGCCACCACCGGCCGCCCGTTGACCATGACCGTCCCCGGCTCCTGGGTAGCCCCAGGAACCATGCCGATCGCCCGCCACAGCGCCGCCGCGACCCGTGGCGGGAGCACGTTGCCCTCTAGAATCATCGCGAGGCGGCCGAACAGAAGGTTGTCCATGTCATCCGATGGTCTGACGCGTGCTGGTACGCCACCACCAGCCTCATGCTGCAGTTGCCTGCGGACGGCATCGAGCAGCTTGCCCGGGTCGGTGGGCAGCGCGACCGCCTCGGGGTAACCATTGTCTTGCGTCCACGTGTCGAACTTGCCGGTGTCGGGGTTCCATTCGGCCATCTTCAAGCCGTCGACGCTGCGCCACACCTCGGTGTTCTCGTCCTGCCGCTGGCCCTTGTCCTTGGCGATCGAACTCGGGTTGCTCTTTTGGTCCTTGACGTAGACCCACTGGTCCGGGCGGGGCGGCGTGTACGGTTGCGCGGCTGCATACTGGGCGGCCAGCTCGAACGCGGGGGCCGTGGCGTGCTTCGACGGTGGGTTCTGCGCCGCGTGCTGCGGCGTGGTGTCAGTGGGCAGGCTGCCAGCGGGCACGGTGCCGGTGTGCAGGGCCCCGGTACCGACTGCCACGGCGGCGACAACGGCGGCCGCCAAGCCCGCGGTGGCGAAAAGGAGCCGCCGCTGCACCCGGCGGGCCGCCCCGACGGACTCGCGTTGGTCCCGCTGGATCTCGCTCATCAGAAACTCCTGAAGTTGGCGCTGGCGGCCGCCCGGTAGATCAACCTCCGCCAGTTCCGGCAGCAGCCTGGCCACCTCGTCACGGTCATCGCCGGCGGGCTGGTTCGGGGTCATATCCATCAGATCTCCTGAACGAACCGGACCGCGTTGTCGCGGTCGACTGTTACCTGTCCGGGGCGGGCCGGCGGTTCCCGCCGCATCCGCTGAGGCTCCACAACACCCCCGGCGATGAGTGCGGTGAGCTTCCTGCGGGCCCGGGAGAGCCGGGAGCGGACCGTGCCAACCGGTATGTCCAGTGCTGCCGCAGCCTGCGCATAGTCCAGGCCCGACCAGACACACAACGCCAGCACCTCACGCTCGGCGCGCCGTAACGACCGCAGCGCCGCCACCACCCGGGCCAGCCGCTCGCGGTCGGCCAGCCGGCTGGTGACGCCCTCGGCAAAGTCCGGTTCCGGTTTGGCATCGGGCAACCGCGCCAGCGCACCCTCGTGGCGCCGCGCGGCCCGACGCACGTTGCGCGCCACGTTGGTGGCGATGCCCAGCAGCCAGGGCCGCAGCGAGCCGGCCGCATCACCGATGTCGACCCGTTCGCGCAGCCGCCACGCCTCCAGAAACGTCAGCGACACCACGTCCTCCGCCGCCGACCAGTCACCGATCAGCCGGAAGGCATGGTTGTAGACGGCGCGCACGTGCGCGTCGAACAGTTCACGGAACGCCTGAGGATCCCCCTGGCGAACCCGATGGCGCACATTCATCTCCACACGTGATAACTGTCCGCGGCTCACGTCCCGGTTCCCGTCAGGAGCAGTGAAGGGCGCCAGCAGCCCTCGGACGAAGTCACGCACCGGGCGACGCGGCTTGGGCCTGCGGAAACCTGCCCGACCGTCAACATCAGGTCGTCGAACAACACCCGCCACCGCTGCGCGTCTACCCGTCCTCCGAAGCAGTAGCACCTGCAACTTCGGCCCTCCGCACGGCCTCTCGGAAGCGAGCCTATGGGTCGAGGCAGGAGAAGTAAGTTCCCGCAAATCAACAAGCTCCGCGCAGTACTGTCCGGTCCGCCCGAACTGGCCGGTCAGATCGCGCTGGCTTGAACTGGCCGGAAGATCGCTGAGGACAACACCTCTGCACATACCGCTCCTTTGCCTCAAGCCCATCTCCGCCGTGCGCCCGCACACCGTGGAACGGGCCTGCTGCCCGGCTTCGCCCGGACTCACGGTGGTCGCGTCCACGGGGCGAAGGTGGGCGGCCCCATCTCTGTCGAAGATCCCCGCCGGAGGCAACGTTCCGGGTACTGGGGCAGTCTGCAATCGGCCGGCGCGCCGGCCGATGCCGGCGCTTACGCCGCCAGCAGGCCGAGCGCGGCCGGCGCGGCCCGCTTGCGGGCCGCCTTGACTGGGCGGCCGGCACGCTACTGGTGTCGCACAGCGTCAAGCGGATCAAGGAGCGTGACCCGGCGGCGGGCCGGCGAACCTGCCTGGTGGTCAGCGAACTCAAGACGCGACGCTCCCGGCGAACGCTGTACCTCACGCCTCAGCTAGTGGAGCTGCTGCGCCGGCATCGGGCTCGGCAGACTGAGGAACGGTTGGCAGCCGGCGAGGCATGGCAGGATCACGGCCTCGTCTTTCCGAGCGAGGTCGGCACGCCGCTGGATCCGGACAACTTCTCCCATCGGCTCTCGGCGCTGTGCAAGCGTGCCGGGCTCGGGCACTGGCACCCCACGAGCTCCGCCATTCCGGGGCCTCTCTGATGCTGGCTCAGGGCACCCCGCTGCACGTCGTTTCAAGAGTGCTCGGACACACGTCAATTGCGATCACGAAGGACGTGTACGGGCATTTGATGGAAGGTGACCGCCGTTCGGCTGCGGAGGCCATGTCTCGTGCGCTGTTCGGTCAGTGAGGCGGCCAGTGGCTCCCGGCGTGGCTCCCACAGCCGCACCGAACCGAGGACGGATACGAGGAAGCCCCCGACCTCGCCATTTCGGCTGGTCGGGGGCTGCTTTCTGCTCTGCGCGCCCGAAGGGACTCGAACCCCTAACCTTCTGATCCGTAGTCAGATGCTCTATCCGTTGAGCTACGGGCGCTTGCTGCTCGGCCAGTCTACACAACCGGCTTTCGCGCGGAGACTCCGGGATTCGAACCCGGGAGGGGCTTTAAAACCCCAACCGCATTAGCAGTGCGGCGCCATAGACCAGACTAGGCGAAGTCTCCCTGGTGGCCCGGAGGCCACCGCGCCCGAGGATACAGGTCCGTGCCCGCCCGGGGCAAAGCGACTACCGACCTACCCGCCACCCGCCGCGTTTCTCCCCGTGTGCGACGCCACGTCCCGGACTACGCTCCATCGATATGCAGGAGCAGCCGCCGAGCGATCCGCCCCGCCGCGACCCCGCCGCCAGCGCCCGGCGGAGCCGCTCCACCAAGCCGACGTTCACCCCGCCACCGGCCCCCACACCCCCCGCCGACCAGGCGGGCGCCGACGGTGACCCGGCACCCCAGCCGCGTCGCGCGAAGGCCGCGCCGATCGTGCTCTTCCAGCCGCCCGACCCCACCCTGACCGGGCCGCCGCCCGGTGATCCCGGCCGGACGCCCGGCGGGCCCGCCCCGGCCGCCGCGCCGCGGCCCCGCCCGTCTGTCGACGGGACCTCGGACGAGGTCCCGGCTCTGGGCGACGCCGGTCCGGCCGCGCGGAAGGCCACCCGCGCCCGCCGGCCCGCGGAGCCGGTCGAGGAGGTGCCGGGCACCGGCGCGGCGACCGCGCGGCCGACCAAGCGCACCGCAGCCAGGAAGGCGACCCCGCCCGCGAAGAAGGCCGCCCCGGCCGCGCGAAATCGGACCGGTCAGCCTGCGGCGGCAGCCGGTGATGCCGGACACATCACGTCCGCCGCCCGGCGTCCGGTGATCATCGACAGCGGGACAGCTGCGGCCGACACCACACCGGCCACCGCCGACGCCAGCCGGAGCGAGCCGGCCAGCGTGAGCCGCGCCATCCAGGCTCAAGCGGCCACCGGGACCGACACCACCCCCGGCCCGGCGACCGTCGAGGCCGCCACCGGCCGGGCCGAGCGGGCCGGCGACACCGGCCCCAGGGGTCCCGAACCGGTCGATCGCGCCGACGCCGCGCCGCCCGCCGACGAGCCGACCGGACCGGTGAGTACGGCCGGTGCCACCGCCGCCACTCCCGAGACGGCGCCGCCCGCGACCACGAGGTCCCGCAGGACAGCCGTCACCAAGGCCGCCGCTAACAAGAAGGCCACCCCGACGAAGGCGTCAGCGCCGTCGAAGAGGGCCACCCGGGCGAAGAAGGAAGCCCCGCCAACGGTTCGTGAGCAGGACGGACCGGTCGCCGAGGTCGCCGAGGTCGCCGAGGTCGCCGACAAGCTGGAGCACACCGACCTGGACGACGCGACCGCCGCAGCCACCCCCGAAGCTGAGCCCACCCCGATGCACCAGGGGATCGGCGGGGCCGTGCCGGAGCCAGGGCGTGCCGTAGCGGACCTGGACCGGCCGGGTGCCGTGAGCAGGGAGCCGGAGTCGGGGCGTACCTCCGGGGCGGGCTGGCGGGCGGTGGCCGCGCGGGTCCTCGGGCATCCGGGCTTCGCGCCGGAGTTGCTGGCCCTCGCGGCGGTCGACGAACTCGGACCGCGGGCCCGGGACTGGGCCGGACGGACCCGCGAGGCGTACCCGGACGCGGGTGCCGACGGGCTGGCCCGGCTGGCGACCCGACGGTTCGTCCGGCTGGCCGGTACGGGCGGGGCGCTGGCCGCGGGCACCGGACTGCTCGCGCCGGTGACCGAGCTGGCGGCTGTGCTCTGGACCCAGGCCAATCTGGTCCTGCACCTGGCGGCGGTCTACGGCCGGGACCCGGGCCACCCGGACCGGGTGGCCGAGCTGCTGATGCTGACCCAGGTGCACCCGGACGTCGGCACGGCCCGTGCGGCGCTGGACGCGGTGCGGTCGGCGGGCGCGCCGGTGGGCGGGCCGTGGCCGCGCGCGGCCGAGGCGGCGTGGCGGTTGGCAACGCCGCTGGCCGCCCAGGCGGGTGGCTGGCTGGGGCTGCGGCTGGCGGCACGGCTGCTGCCGGGGGCGGCGGTGCTGACCGCGGCGGCGGGTGACGCGGCCGCCACCGAGCGGTTGGCTGCTCGCGCGACCGGCCTCTACCGACCGGTCCGCGCCCGCTGACCCGGCACCGCCGGGCCGCGGGTCGACCTTGATCTACTCGGGATGCGGTGTCCCGGCCCTTCCCTCGGCCCGGATTCCGCGAGTTGCCGCATCCCGCGCCGCGGCGAGGGGGCGCCGCCAGCGCGCCCGCCGCGAGGGGGCGCCGCCGCGCGGGGGCTGCGCGGCGGGGGTCAGAGCCAGCCGAACCAGGATTTCGGCAGCAGCGCGTAGCCGACGAAGGCGACCACGTCGAGCAGGGTGTGCGCGACGATCAGCGGGGCCACCCGCCGGGTACGCAGGTAGAAGAGGCTGAAGATCACGCCCATCACGGCGTTGCCGACGAACGCTCCGAAGCCCTGGTAGAGGTGGTAGGACCCGCGCAGCACGGCGCTGGCCGCGAGCACCGCGCCGAACCGCCAGTTGAGCTGCCGCAGGCGGGTGACCAGGTAGCCGACCACGATCACCTCTTCGAGCACGGCGTTCTGCACGGCGGCGAGGATCAGCACCGGCACCGCCCACCAGAGGTGCGGCAGGGCGGCCGGAACCAGCGTGGCGTTGATGCCGAGGTGTGCCGCCGCCCAGAACAGGGCCAGCCCGGGCAGTCCGATCAGCGCGGCCAGGCCCGCGCCCCGGGCGAGGTCCGACCCGGGCCGGGTCAGGTCCACCCCGAGCGTCCGCGCCGGGTCGCCGGGGTCCCGCGCGAGCAGGTGTACGGCGAGCAGCACGGGCAGCAACGCGAAGCAGATCCCGAGGAGCTGGTAGGTCAGATCGAGGTACGGACGGGCCGACGCGGAGGTGTTCAGCGCGGCGGTCTGCTTGGCGAGCGGCTCCGCCGCGGTGAGTTTGGCGATCAGCGAGACCAGCGCGTACACGGCCGACTGGCCGAGGGAGAGGCCGAGCACGAGGAGCGTCTCGGTGCCCAGGGTCCGGCGGGACACCGGGCGGGTGAGCTCGTCAATCGTCACTGGACCACTGTGCCGCAGACCGGGGCCCGTCGACATCACCTCGGCATTCAGGTGAGGCGGTCGCACATTCTGTGCGACCGGCGGGCACGCTGCGTGGAGATTCTATGGGGGCCGATCCGCCCGTCAGGAGAAGGAGCGTGCCCCGGTGGAGAACTTCGCCCGACTGCTGAAGGAGAGCTGGACCCTGGTCGAGGAGGAGCGCGAACGGCTGAGCGGTCACTTCTACGCCCGGCTGTTCCTCCTCGACCCCGAGCTACGCAAGCTCTTCCCGGTGCAGATGAGCGGGCAGGGCGACCGGATCCTGGAGGCGATCGTCACCGCCACCCAGACCGTGGGCGATCCGGAGAGCTTCGACGCGTATCTGCGGGCGCTGGGCCGGGACCACCGGAAGTACCAGGTCGAGGCCGGCCACTACGAGACCATGGGCGTCGCGCTGCTGGACGCGCTGCGCTGCACCGCCGGGGACGGCTGGAACCTGGAGTACGACCAGGCGTGGCGGGAGGCGTACGCGAGCATCTGCGAGCGGATGCTCGCCGGCGCGGCGGCGGACGAGAACCCGCCGTTCTGGCACGCCGAGGTGCTCACCCACGAACGGCACGGTCCGGACACCGCCGTGCTGACCGTCCGCGCTCTCCAGCAGCCGCTGCGCTGGCAGGCCGGCCAGTACGTCAGCGTGGAGGCGCCGCGCTGTCACCCGCGGGTGTGGCGGACGTACTCGGTGGCGAACGCCCCGAACGACGACAACGTGCTGGAGTTCCACGTGCGCACGCCGGCCGGGGCGGCGGGCTGGGTGTCCGGGGCGCTGGTCCGCCGGACGAAGCCGGGCGACCTGCTGCGGGTGGCCGCGCCGATGGGGTCGATGACGCTGGACCGGTCATCCACCCGGGACATCCTGTGCGTGGCCGGCGGGGTCGGACTGGCGCCGATCAAGGCGCTGGTGGAGGAGCTGACCCGGGTCAACCGGACCCGCTGGGTGCACGTCTTCTACGGTGCCCGCCGCCCCGACGACCTGTACGGCCTGCCCGGTCTTCAGGATCTGGTGGCGGCGCACCCGTGGCTGTCGGTGACTCCGGCGTGCAGCGAGGCCCTGGGCTTCGACGGCGAGCTGGGCGACATCTCCGACGTGGTGACCCGGTACGGCCCGTGGACGGCCCACGACTGCTTCGTCTCCGGCTCGGCCGCCATGGTCCGGGCCACCCTGCGGGCGCTCGCCGCCGACGACGTCCCGCCGGGCAACATCCGGTACGACACCTTCGGCGCCCGGTAGCCGTTCCTCCCCCCGAGCCGGG
>NZ_JBJZOG010000091.1:0-26664 GCF_047200535.1 Micromonospora mangrovicola
GGGTTACGCGCGGGGTCGGCGCCGGACGGGCAGGGCACTCCACCGTCGTTGAGGGCGCGGGCGATGCTGGCCACGCTGTGACCGGCGAGCCGCTGTTTGAAGATCCACCTCACCGAGGGTGCGGTGGCCGGGTCGGGCTCCAGGCGGTGCAGACGGCGCCCCCACGCGGCGTGGGCGCGGTTCGGATGAGGGCCGGCGTCCACGAGCCGGTAGCCGTAGGGTGGCCGGCCGCCGAGGTGCCGACCCTGCAGCTCGGCTTTGGCGCGCATCGCCGCAGTCGTGCGGTGTCGGGCCCGGGACACCTCCCGCTGGGAGTGCACGCCCAGCAGGTCCAACAGCGCCAACTGCCGCGGGTTGTCGAAGTCCACCGGCCCGTAGGTCTCCGGCAACCACAGCTGCACACCATGCCTGAGCAAGGTGGGAGTCAGCTGTTCGAGCTGCTGGCCGTGGAAGGCGCGTTCGTACTCGCCCACGACGATTGCATCGAACCCCCGTGCCGGGTCCGCCACCGCAGCGAGTACTGCGCCGCCTGCGGCCGGTCCTGCCAAGCGATCCGGCGGGAGACACCCTCGTCGAAGAACTCGGCCACGATCCGACCGTGGCCGGCGATGAGGTCCTCGGCGTAGTTGCGCTGCCACCGGCACGACGACGCCCGGTCCTGAAAGTCGACGGTGGACATCCGACCACAGAACGCGAACCGCAGCCCCTCCGCCGGCCGGGCGAACCGTCGCGGCCGGACCTTGCGCTGCTGCCCAGCCCACGACGCGAGAGTGGCCCGCCCGGGCACTGCGTTCGCTGGCGTCGTCATAAGGACCCCCACGATCGCTACGTCTGCCCGTCATGGCCTCCGTGAAAGGCTAGGTGCAGCGAAGCGTATTGAGCATCTCTATCACTCTTTCGTGTATTTGCGATGTCCGCTGGTGTCATGTTGGGCCTTGCTCGCTCAGGTCGAAGACCAGACATGCCCGCGCGCCGAGTAGCCCGAGTTCGCTGTCGTGCGAGCCGAGACGGTGCCGCCACCGACGAGCGGGCGCAGGCCTCACGATCCTCCATCATCTGGCGATCTCAGCTCTCGAAGCCGCTCGATGCCAGAGCCTCGACTGCTGCCCGCCGGCCTACCTCGATCAACTCGAGCGCCCGATGGAACTCGTGGCCGCGGCAGGCGTCCGTCGGGATTTCGATCAGCAGATCCGGTGGGTGACCCGCGAGCCGATACCGGATGAGGAGGTCCTCCACGGCCTCTATGGACAGGCTGACAATGTCGGGTGCGCGCAGGCCCGCGGGTAGAGACGCCGCTTCGCGGCTGCCGGTGGTGATGGTCTTCACGGCGGCGCCGACCCGGTCGGAGACTGGGACGTCGCTCTGCACGTGATTCCGCGCACGAGTCGGGTGCGGGTCGGCCGACTCCCGAACCGGTGCCGCGGGGTGAGAGGTGGCGCGGGCGCCGTTGAGGGAGACGGCGACAACTGCGCCGGCCGGTATGGAGGCGGTTGGCGCGATCGGCAGCGGGTCCATCAGGCCGCCGTCGGCGAGGAGCCGGCCGTTGACCATGACTGGGGTGATCATGAGGGGCAGCGCGATGGACGCACGCACCGCGATGTCCAGCGGGCCGGCCTGGAACCACACTGCGCGGCGGGCCAGCAGGTCGGTCGCGACCGCCGTGAAGGGCACGGGTAGCTGTTCGATGCGCACGCCGTCGAGGAGTTCGCCGACTCGGGTCATGACCTTGTCTGCCCGGAATGCGCCTGGCGCGCGTACTGCGGGGTCGAGCAGGCGTAGCACCTCGCGGTAACCGATGGTCCGCACCCAGTCGACGTAGGCGTCGAGCTTGCCCGCCGCGTAGAGTCCACCGACGAGGGCGCCCATGGACGAGCCGGCGACGCCGGCGATGTTGAACCCACGCTCTTCGAGGATCTGGATCACCCCGATGTGCGCGTAGCCGCGCGCCCCGCCTGCGCCGAGTGCCAGTGCGATCCGCATGTCACCTCCGCCCACCGCTCCGACCGGGCCGAGGCCCACCAGGCCTCGATCCTGAGAAGCTCGAGCGCGGAGGTCCACCTGGCTCCCCCACAAGGCGAGAGCTTATCGGCGCTCTCCCGAGTACCGGTGCTCAATCACGGAACTGCGACCGGGACCCTTTGCCGGGCGACCGCAGCGCGTCCGCGCCCGTGGTCATCCGCCAAACGACGGCACAGTATCGATCGTGTGGGGGAGTAGTCGGCGGCTGGTTCTGAGAACGGTGCCGTCGGGGCGGACGACGGCTGCGCGGACGCCCCCTGTCCGCAGCCATCGGTGCAGCTCGCTGCCAGGTCGGGCAGTGACGAGAACGGCTCCGCGCCTTTCGATGTCGGCTCGTTGGGCGGCGGACGGCTCGGTGGACGTGACGATCGAGAATCGGCCGGCGGCCACGTCGTCGAAGCGGTGGTCGCCGTCGATGATCGCGTTCGGGCACAGCCGGCCGGTGAGGCTGCGGCGCAGCCGGGGCCGCACCACCAGTTCGGAGCGGTGCAGCGGGGGTGTCTGGCTGTCGGTGGCCAGGTCCGTGAGGCCGGGCACGAGGTGCAGCCGGGGCGCCACGGCGCGGCGGATGATGTTGCCCAGCTCGCCGCCGGCCGTCATCGCGGTGCCGATGAACTTCGCCAGCTTGATCATGGCGCGGGCGTGGTGCTTGCGTTCGATCTCGTAGGTGTCGAGCACGGTCTCGGCGAGGGTCCCGTCGAGCACGCCGGCGAGTTTCCAGGCGAGGTTCATGGCGTCGCGCAGCCCGGCACACATGCCCTGGCCGATGAACGGTGGGGTGAGGTGGGCGGCGTCGCCGAGCAGGAACACCCGGCGGTCGCGCCAACGGTCGGCGAGTTGCGCGCGGAAGGTGTACTCGGCGGCGCGGATGATCTCCAGCTCCGCGACGGGGATATTTCTGGTCCACCGCGAGATCAACGGATGCAGCCGGGCCGGGGCACGGTAGTCGTCGGCGGTCTCGCCGGGGGTCAGCGGGAACTCCCAGCGGTAGCGGGTTTTGCCGACCCGCATGTAGGTGCCGGCGCGGGCCGGGTCGGAGAGCTGGTGCACGCCCTCCCACTGGTCGAGGGCGGCTTCGGTGGCCACGTCGATGACGAGCCAGCGCTGCGTGAAGCCCAGGTCCTGCATGCTCGCGCCAGTGGAGGCCCTGGTCAGGCTGTTGGCGCCGTCGCAGCCCAGGACGTACGCGGCGCAAACGGACTCGTGCGCGCCGGTGGCGGTGTCGGTGAACTCGACCCGCACCCCGCTGGCGTCCTGAGTCAGTGCGGTGACCTCGGCGTTGCCTCGAAGGGTGGCGCTGTCGTACCGGGCCAGATTCCCGCGGAGGATGGCCTCGAGCTCCGGTTGGTCGAACAGGCTTCCCTGGGGGTAGCCGTGCCGGCCCTGCGCGACGTCGCGCTGGAACTCGGCCAACACGCGCATGTTCCGGTCCAGGAGCCGCAGGCCCCGGTGCGGCCGGGAGATCGCGGCGAACTCGTCCCGGAGCCCGAGGCGGGCCAGGATGCGGTGGACCTCGTCGTCGAGGGCGACGGCCCGGGGCTGAGGATAGATCGACTCCCAGCGCTCGAGGATGAGGCACTCGACGCCGTACTGGGCGAGCAGCGTCGCGGCGGTGAGCCCGGTGGGGCCCGCGCCGATGATCACTACCGGAACCGCTGTCATCGCGTCAGCAACTGAAGGACCAGGTAGGCGGCGACGAGGAGCCCGCAGACGACGGCCGGGGCGTACTTCTGCGGGCCGTCGCCCTTGCGCAGGTGCACGGCGAGGGCCCCGGCGAGCAGCAGCAGCAGCCCGGCACCGGCGAGGACGCCGAGCAGCGGCTGCAAGAAGCCGATCAGCAGTCCGACCGCCCCGGCGACCTCGAGCAGGCCGATACGCCGATAGGCCGCGACGGAGAAACCGGCCTCCGCGGCCAGCTCCCGCATCGGTGGCACGGCCCGGATCTTGGCCGTGCCCAGGGCGAGGAAGGCCAGCGCGAGCAGCACTGCGAGGATGGAAGCAGCGAGGGTCATGACACAGTCACCAATCGCCATTCGATGGCATAACGGCCCAGAATCGCCTTGACGGCGTCCTCGGCGGAGGGAGAGATCTTGACGGTGGCCACGATGGAGCTGCCCTCGATCGTGGCCTCGATGTCGTGCACGCCTGCGACCTCGTCGAGTGTCGCGCGGAGTTCCCTGCGGGCGGCGTCCGCCCGGAGCGCCAGCTTGTAGAGCTTGCCGACGGCGGTGACGGGCAGTTCGTCGAGGACCGTGACGGTCCTGGGCACTGCGGCGCGGTCGGGCACTCGCTCGCGCGCCCAGGCGCCCAGTTCCTCCTCTGCGACCGTGGCGTCGGGAGCGAGGGTGACGTAGGCGACGGGTACCTCGCCGGCGTGGACGTCGGGGCGTCCGACCGCGCTGGCCGCGGTGACCTGCGGGTGGGTCAGTAGCGCGTCCTCGATGGTGGCGGGGTCGATGTTGTGTCCGCCGCGGATGATCAGGTCCTTGGCCCGGCCGGCCAGGTAGACGAAGCCGTCCTCGTCGATGCGTGCGAGGTCGCCGGTGTCGAGCCAGCCGTCGACCAGCTTGCCCAGGCCGTCCAGCACGTGGCCGTTCTCGTCGCGGTCGGTGACGTAGCCGCGGAACACGGTCGGGCCGCTGATCGCCAGAATGCCCGTCTCGCCGACGGGTAGCTCGTCCCACGTACCGTCCACGGCGACCACCCGCACCCGCTGGTAAGGCAGGCGCTGCCCGACCGATCCCGGCCGCGACACGTCGGGGAAGGTACGCGCGCTGGCGCAGGTCGCCTCGGTCAACCCGTAGCCCTCGACCAGCGTGATCCCAGTGTTGGCCTGGAACTTGTCCCGGGTCGCGGCGGGCAGCGGCGCCGCCCCCACCATCGGGAACCGCAGACTGCTGATGTCAGCATCCACCGGGGACTGTGCCAGCACGGCGTACACCGTCGGCACCGCGCTCATCGCGGCGATCCGGTAGTGCTCGACGATTTTCCAGAACGCGCCGAACAGCGCGGGGTCGCGGTAGCCGAGCGGACCCGCCCACACGACAGCCTGCCCCTTGAACAGCGGTGCGAGCAGGGTGACCACGAGCGCGTTCACGTGGAACAGCGGGAGGGCCGCGAGGACCACGGTCTCCTGGTCGAAGAGGTTGCTGGCGGCCAGCATCCACGCGTCGGCCACCTCGTTGGCGTGGGTGTGCGCGGCCAGTTTCGGGGCGCCGGTGGTGCCGCCGGTGTGGAACATCGCGGCCAGGTCGACGGATCGGGGCAGATCACCGGTGAAGGCGGACGGATCCTCGGCCGCGGCAAGCTCGCCGAGGTAGCCGATGCGCACCCCGTCGATGGCGGGAAGCGACTCGGGCGCGCCGGCGGCGCCGGTGGGCCGCAGCACGAGGATCACGTCGAGCAGGCCGTCGTGGGCGAGCGCCTGCGCGGTGTCCCAGTTGGCGGGCGCGAGCTCGGGCCCGGCCGTGACCAGGACGCGGGCACCAGAGCGCCGGAGGAGTACGGCGAGGTGCTGCCGGGACAGGCCGCCGCCCAGGGGCGCCGCGATCCCGGCGAGCTGGGCGGCCAGCGTCGCGGTGATCAGCTCGGCGCAGTTGGGGGACATCAGGGCGACCGCGTCACCCCGCCGCACACCGAGGTCGTGGAGCAGGTTCGCCACCCGGTGGACGTCGGCCAGGAGCTCGGCGAATGTGCGGCGCAGCGGCTCACGCCATCGGGCGGCGTCCGGCAGGACGTTGAGCGCCGTACGGTCCGGCCAGCGTGTGGCCGCTCGCGCGAGCAACGCGTACGTCGATTCCGGCAGGCCCCGCGCCTCGAGCGGAACGGCCTCGATTGCGGCCAGGTCGGCGGGCGTGGCGTAGTCCGGCCACAGCAGCGGCCCGGTCATTGGGCGTACCTTACGACCGTACGCTGGCGACCCAGATCGATCGCGCCGTCGTCGGTGGCGACGGTGGCCTCGATGACGTCGCCGTCCTTGAGGTACCTGGGGTTGCGAGCCTGACCCTTGAAGAACATCTTCCACTTCACCGCAGGTGGCAGCAGCGAGGCGACGAACGCGACCGGCTTCGGCGGTGCGCTCAGGGCCGTTCCGACGGGCGTGCCGGTCAGCAGCAGATCACCAGCGTCGATCCGCTGGAAGCGGGTCAGCGCCTGCAGCGCCTGCACCGGCGTGTAGATCATGTCGGTGGCGAGCATGGCCTGCCGGAGTTCACCGTTGACCCACAGCTTCAGCCGCAGGTCGGTGAACCGCTTGAGTTCGTCGGCGTCGAGCAGCACCAGCGCGGGGCCGACCGGGGTGAAGGTGGGGTAGGACTTCGCCTCGTAGAACTGGGTCTGAGGAAGCTGGACGTCGCGTGCCGAGATGTCGTTGGTGACCACCAGGCCGGCGACGTGGTCGGCGAGGTTGTCCGCGGTGATGGTGGTCCCGACGGGCATCTCGCGGCCGAAGACGAGGCCGATCTCGACCTCGTAGTCCAGCAGCCGCACGTGGGCCGGACGGACCACGTCGGCGAACGGGCCACTGATCGAGCCCGAGGTCTTGCGGAAGAACGTCAGGGGGACCGTCTCAGGGTTGCCGTTCGTGTCCTTGACGTGCGAGGCGAAGTTCGTCATCTGGGCGACGACGCGGCAGGGCGCCGTCACCGGGGAGACCAGCGCAAGGTCGTCGACCGGGACGGTGTCGCTGCTCGTCGCGGCCGCGGCGATCGCCGGCCGGTCGGCCAGGAGTTCTGCGGTGGTGGTGGTGGCGCTGGTGTGCACCTTGGCGGCGCCGGTGGGGGTGAGCACCCACCAGGCGTCGGCGGTGCGCAGGACGGAGGTGCTCATGAGGTGAACGCTTTCATCAGGCCGCGGAGGCGGTGGAGGTCGAATTCGTTGTCCTCGCGCAGCGCGCCGATGACCGCGCGCAGCTCGCGAAGCGATTCCCGGCCGGGTCTCATGCCGAGAAAGTCCTTGGTGGCGGGCGGACCCCACTGGGCGAGCCCGGAAGCCTTCATCGGCGCCCAGCCCGGCTCGAGCGTGCAGTCGAACAGGTCGCCGTCGGTGAAGTGCTCGACCAGGAAGTCGTCCGGGTCGCGCCAGTAGTCGAAGATCTGGCTGCCCTGGATGTGCCGGCCGATTCCCCAGGACCGCTGGTAGCCGCGGTCGAGCAGATGCTCCCCGCCGGCGGCCAGTGAGTCGAGGTCGGGGACCTGGTAGGCGGAGTGCACGTACCGGTTGGCCGGGCCGAGGGTCATCGCGAGGGTGTGATGGTCGGTGGGCGTGCTGCCGCGGTCGCAGCGGATGAAACTCATGACCGGGCCACGTTCGCGCTGCCCCTGGTGGTAGAGGAAGTCGCTGACGATCAGGCCCAGGTGCTCGAGGTACCAGTTGAGCGTCTCCAGGTACCGGGTCGTCTGCAGTACGACGTGACCGAGCCGCTGGATCTTGGCCGGCTCCCGCGGCGGCCGCTGGGTGGCGTTCACGCGCGTCACGTCGTGCCCGACGTTGAAGGTCAGTGGCTGCTGGGTGGGCAGGGCGGAGAGCTCGTGGGTGCCCGCGACGACGCGTACCCGCGTCCCGCTCGGGTCGACCAGATCCACCGTCACCCCGCCGAGGCTCTCCGGGAGGGAGGTCATCGGCCTCCCGGTCTCCTCCGCGAGGCGCAGCACGTCCTTCGGGTCGGCAGCCCGGAAGGCGGGGCCGATGAACCGCGACCGGGTGCCCCGGCGGATGAGCACGCAGGGCGAACCGGGGTCGGTGCCCCGCAGGTGCAGCTCGTCCTGCGTACGCAGCGACGTCGTGAAGCCGAACGCGTGGGCGAACAGCTCGGCCCGCCCCAGATCAGGCTTCTCGAACTCCAGCCAGGCCAGGTCGTGCACCTTGACGATCGGGTTCCCCGCCCGCCCCGGGTGCTCGCCCGGCAACGCGCCCTGTTCGCTGTGCAGACCGGTGTGCGGGTCGTGGTGCTCGATCATGTCCCGCTCCCTCCAAGTTGACGAAATCGTCACTTACGAGAGTAGCGTCAGTCAAGACCGGATGACGATTTCGTCAGGACTGAGTTCCGGCTGGGTTAAAGTGGTCTCGCATACCGACCCGGGAGAGGTGAGCACGCAGGTATGGTCCAGCAGACCAGGCAGGCACCCAACCGCCTGGAACGGCGGAAGGCGCACACCCGGTCGGCGCTCGTACGCGCCGCCCAGACCTTCATCGCGGCCGGCAAGCCGAACGTGCCGATCCTCGAGCTCACTCAGGCCGCCGACGTGGGGATGGGGTCGTTCTACAACCACTTCGACAGCCGCGAGCAGCTCATCGAGGCCGCGGTCGAGGACGCCCTCGATCGCTACGGCGCCCTGCTCGACGAGCTGACGGTGGGCCTGGACGACCCGGCCCACGTGTTCGCGCAGAGCTTCCGGCTGACCGGGCGCCTCCACCGCCGACAGCCCGAGCTGAGCAGGGTCCTGCTCAGCACCGGCCTGGCCCTGGCCGGCTCGGACAAGGGCCTCGCACCACGAGCCCGGCGCGACATCGAGGACGGCGTCCGCGCCGGACGGTTCCGCGTGCGCGACCCGGAGTTGGCGATGGTGACCGTGGCCGGCGCCGCGCTGTGCCTCGGGCAACTGCTGCACGACCACCCCGAGCGTGACGACGCCGCAGCCACCGACCAGGTCACCGAGGACGTGCTGCGCATGCTCGGCCTACCGCCCGACGAGGCCCACGAGATCTGCCAACGCCCGCTGCCCGACCTTGACGATCGTCCGTAGGCCGGGGCCGGTCCCAAGGGCCCGACAGACCCTAGAGGTTGACCGCCTCCCGCACCATACGGTTGGCCGTGTCCGGCTCGTACCCGGTCGACCGAAGTAGGTCACTCAACGCCGTACGGAGTTGAATCACGACAGCCTGCCCGTACGACTTCAGGCCCTTGCGGCACGCCTCGCCGACCAGCCGCGCGACATCCAGCACCGCGCCGCGGGTCTGCTCGAACGGCCCAGCCTTTCGTGCCTCCCGCTGCAGCACCCGGACCGTCTCGGCAAGCCTCTCAAGGGCGGTGGCGAGTTCATCCGGCACCGGCTCGTCGTACTGCAGCAAGGTCGAGGCCCAGCGGGCAATCTCCCGGCACCCGAAGGTCACCCGATCCATGTGCTGGACGCCGCGCTGGTAACGCTGGACATCCCGTCGACGTGGCCAGCGCACCGGCGCGATCGTGGTCACCTCCTCGGCGCCACCCAGTGCCTCGTGCATCCGCTCGAGGTCGGCATCCATGCCGCGAAGCTGGTCGAGCGCTCGCACCGCGCGGTCCGGGTCTCGCTGTCTCAGCGCCTCCGCGACTTCCCGAAGCTGCCCGGAGAGGGTCTCGACCAGCGGCACGGCGGCGCGGTCAAGAATGCGCATCGGGTTGATCGGCACCAGCAACGCGACCACCACCAACCCGACGACGGCCCCCGACCCGGCTTCGATGAGCCGCGCCCATTCCAGACCCTGCTGGACCGGTGACAGCGTGGCGAGAAGGACGGCGGTACTGCCGGCTTGGGCGACAAGCGCCCCGCTACGCCCCGTCATCACCAGGGCGACGGCGATGGCCAGGGCCACCACCACGCCGATCTGCCAGGCTCCGAACCCCACGTAACGCAGCAGAACGTCGCTGATGACCAGGCCCAGACCGACGCCGAGTATCAGTTCGGCGGTACGTCGGGCCCGCTGTCCGAGTGCGGCGACGATCGTGCCGACGGCCGCGCTGGGCGCGAAGACCGGCGCAGGTCGCCCCGCCACCTCGTGCGCGAGCCCCCAGGCCAGGGTGGCGGCGAGCCCGCACTGGGCCGCTATGACCAGGATGATCTCCACCTGACGTAGCCGCAGCCTGCCGGCCGCGCCACCACGGCGTCGAGCCAACGCCGCCAGGCCTCTGGACTGCTCGACTACCTCCTCAGGTCGGGGCAGGGGGCTCCGGTCAGCGGCCATGGCGAGGGTTACCCCGCCCGACCTTCACAAACCTGCGACCCGTCTTCCCTGTCGAGGCGACTCGGCTGCATCCGCTCCGATGGCTATAGCGCTCGACGATGCCGCCGCTTGCTGCGTTGCGGCCCCCCTGCCTGCCATGCCGCGGATCAAGCTCACGCCTCGTCGCGAAGCTTGCGCTTCAAGATCTTGCCGGTGGAGGTCATGGGCAGCTCGTGCCGGAACTCGACGAGACGGGGGTACTTGTAGCTCGCCATCCGCTCCCTGCACCAGTTCACCAGCTCACCCTCGGTCAGCCGTGATCCCGGGTTGCGGATCACGAAGGCCTTCACCTCTTCGCCGTGCGACTCGTGCGGCACGCCGACCACAGCCACCAGGCTCACGTCGGGGTGAGTCATGATGGTCTCCTCGATTTCGCGGGGGTACACGTTGAAGCCACCGCGAACGATCATGTCCTTGGCCCGGTCGACGATGACGTAGTAGCCGTCCTCGTCGCGGCGGGCGACGTCGCCCGTGCGGAACCACCCGCCCCGGATCACCTCCGCGGTCGCGTCGGGGCGGCCGTGGTAGCCCTTCATGACGTTGTGACCCCGGATGGCGATTTCGCCCGGCTCGCTCTCCGGGACCTCGTTCCCGTCCGTGTCGATGAGCTTCATCTGCACGCCCCAGATCGGCTGCCCGATCGAACCGGGCTTGGCCTCGCGCCCGGGGTGGTTGAACGAGGCGACGGGGCTGGTCTCGGAGAGGCCGTAGCCCTCCCGGATCCGAACGCCGTAGACCTTCTCCACCTGCTCGAGGATCTCCACCGGCAGGGCGGCACCGCCGGAGATCGCCATGCGCAGGTTGGCTGCGATCGCCGCAGCGTTGCCGTTCTCCCGGTCGACGGAGAGCAGGCCCCAGTACATCGTCGGGACGCCGGCGAAGAAGGTGACCCGTTCGCGCTCCATTATTGCCAGTGCCGTTGCGGCGTCGAACCGGGGCAGGAGAACCAGCGTGGCGCCGCCGTACAGGCCGGCGTTCATCTGCACTGTCTGCCCGAATGAGTGGAAGAGCGGCAGCGTCACCAGGTGGACGTCCTGGTCGGCGGCGCCGAAGAGGCGCCAGCACGTGAGGGCGTTCATGACCATGTTGGCGTGGGTCAGTTCGGCGCCCTTGGGGTGTCCTGTCGTTCCGCTGGTGTAGAGGATCACGGCGGTGTCCGTGGCCTCGGTGACCACGGTCTCGAAGCGGGGGGCCTGACCGGCGACCGCCGATCCCATTGTGGTGGCGCCCTCGATCGGGCTCGGTGCCTGGGGGTCCGCGGTCATGAGGAAGAAGTGGTCGCACCCGTGGGCCTGGCCGAACCCGCGCCAGCCCTCGGCCGCCATGGGCAGTTCGGGGGTTCCCTCGAAGCAGAGGTACGCCTTGGCGCCCGAGTCCTGCAGGTGGTAGGCGATCTCACGGGCCTTGAGGAGCACGTTCAGCGGTACGACGACGGCGCCCGCCTTGAGGATGCCGTAGTAGGCGATCGGGAAGTACGGAAGGTTCGGGCAGGACAGCGCGACGCGGTCGCCCGGCCGGACGCCACTCTCGACGAGCAGGTTTGCGACCTGGTTCGCCGCAGCGTTGAGTTGGGCGTACGACAAGCGGGTGTCACCGAGAACGACCGCCTCCCTGCTCGGCAGCCGTTCGGCGGTGCCTTCGAGCATGAGCGCGAGGTTGAGCATGACAGCTCCTTGATGGCGTGGGCGATGGTGGTGGGCGTCGATGCGGTGAGGTCCGGGTAGCTCACGCCGTCGTCGTGGCGGTGGGCGGGGGCGTCTGCTCGGCGACAGGGCTCTGTGGCGGGTGGACGAACGGTGGGCGGGGCAGGTCGGCGTCACCGGTGGCGGCGGCGTAGACGACGACGTCGGGGCGCAGTGCGACCACGGTGGCGTGGTGCCGGCGCATCCAGGGGATGAGCACGTCCTCGTCGTCCACGATCGCGCCGGGCACGGGGGTCGAGCCCGACGGCGTGACCCGCAGGCAGCGGATGCCGCCGACCGCCCAGGCCGGCCAGGGTCGCGCCGGGCCGGTGTGCAGCAGCGTCCACCGGCCGGCGAGCACGTCGTCGAGACGGACCCGGTCACCGCCCTCGGTCTGGACCCACGGCTGCGGGAGCTGCTCGCCGACTGCCCGGTTGCCACCGGTGTGGTCCAGCAGGCCCTTCCGGTAGCTGTCGGATGGGAACCACCCGGCCTCCTGCATGTAGGCGCGGAAGGCCGGGACCCGCATGAGGACCCGGAACGTGATGTTGCGCAGGGCCGTCAGCCCGCGACGTCGCTCGGTGATGATGCGCCCGAAGCGGACGGCCTGCGTGGTCATTTCCCGCACGTGTGGTTTGCGCTCCACCTCGTAGCTGTCCAGAACGTCATCGGGTAGCTCACCGCGCAGCACCGCGGCCAGCTTCCAGCACAGGTTGCCCGCGTCGCGTACGCCGGAGGACATGCCCTCGCCGATCCACGGCGGCATCGCGTGTGCGGCGTCGCCGGCGAGGAAGATCCGGCGGATGCGCCACCGGGCGGCGAAGCGGACGTGGTGGCTGTAGATGACCGCGCGGAGGATCTCGACCTCGTCGGGCGTGCGGCCGTAGCGGCGCAGCAGCCGCCAGATGTAGTCGTGGCTGACCAGATCCTGTTCGTCCTCGCCGGGCAGGACGGGGAACTCCCAGCGGTGGTGACCCTGTGGCATCGGGCAGTCCACGGCGGGCCGGGCGGGGTCGCAGTGGAAGCGTAGGCGGTCGACGGTGTCCCAGCCCCGCTTGACCCTGGTGTCGATGACGACCCACCGGTCGTGGTAGGTGCGGCCGTCGAAGCCGACGCCCAGCCGGGTCCTGATCGGGCTCGAGCCGCCGTCGGTGGCGATCAGGTACGCCGCCCGCAGGGTACGCACCGTGTCGTCGGCCAGGTCGTGTGCGGTGACGATGACACCGTCGCTGTCCTGCTCGACGGCCGCGCAGTCGTGGCCGAGGAGGACCTCGACGTTCGGATAGCGGCGGACACCGTCGCGGAGGACCTGCTCCATGGCCGGCTGGTAGATGAACAGCTGCGGCGGGTGCCCGTTGCCCCGGGGAGCCGGCGCGAGGCTCAGGAAGGACCGGCCGCGCGCGTCGACGAAGTCGATCGGCCGGCCGGCGAGCATGTCCTGCTTGAGCCGCTCCGCGAGGCCGATGCCCTGCCAGATCCGGAGCACCTCCTCGTCGGTGGAGATCGCCCGCGCGCGGGGGAAGATGGAGGCGTCGCGCTCGATGACGGCGACCCGTACGCCCATGCCGCCGAGCAGGTTGGCGGCGGTGACCCCGACGGGGCCGTATCCGACGATGATCACGTCGTAGTCGTGCAGTTCGGTGTTCACGTGGTGGCTCCGCTCAGTGCCGGGACGGTGATCTCCGCGCGGCGCAGCGAGGCCGCGCCGTGGCGGAACTGGTTGAGCTTGTCGATGACGGTCTGGCCCTCGGGGGTGTGTCCCCAGATGCTGATCCCCCGGTGGGTGGTGGGTTCCCAAGTGGCCTCGTCCACGACGATCGGGTTCCAGCCGACCTCCCACTCGAAGCCGGACGGCGTCCGGACGTAGTAGGAAAGCTCCTTGTCGTTGGTGTGCTGCCCGATGCCCAGCGCCATGGTGAAGCCGAGCTGCTTGAGCCGCTGGTAAGAGGTGGTCATGTCGTCCAACGTGGCGACCTGGGTGTTGAGGTGCTGGATCGCGGTGCGGATCGGATCGATGCGCAGGCCCTCGGTGTTGGCCACGGCGACGGAGTGGTGGCGGCCGTTGACCCGCAGGAACCGGATCCGGAAGCGCACCGCGCTGATCGTCTCGATGATGAAGTCGCTCAGCCGCGCGTCGAGCAGGTTGTCGTAGTAGCGGTGGATGGCGTCCGGGCGCCGTGAGGTGATGGCGATGTGACCCATGCCGGCGTCACCGGTGACGAAGCCGCTGGCCTGGATGCGCAGCGGCGCGGTGGTGGTGACCGGAGTGGTGTACAACTCCTGGACCAGGCCCTTCGGGCCGGGGAAGCGCACCAGCCGTTCCACCCCGCGCAGCGCTGCGTCCTCGTCGTGGCCCTGTTCCACAGTGACACCGCGGGCGGTGATGCGGGCGACGATGTCGTCGAACGCCCCGTGGTCGTCGACGTGCCAGCCGACCGTGGTCACGTCCTCGGCCGGGCCTCGCTGCAGCAAGAGGCGGCACTCGTGGTCGTCCAGCCGGAAGCGCATCCGGTCGCGGTCGAGTTCGTCGACGTGCAGGCCGACCCCGTCGGCGCCGAAGCGGCGCCAGTCACCGAACCGGATGGTCTCGATGCACAGGTAGCCCAGGTGCACCTTGCCGAAGACGTTCACTGGGACTCCTCGCAGAGGAAGGCAGCGGTGAGGGAGTTGAACAGGTCCGGGCGTTCCCACTGCACCCAATGGCCGGTCCTGGCGACCAGGTACAGGTCGCACCGGGGCATCCGCTCGGCGAGCAGCCGCCCGCCGGACGGCCGGTTGACCTTGTCGTCGGCACCCCACAGCACGAGCGTGGGCGTGGCGGCCCGGGACAGCCGCTTGTCCCGCAGCAGATCCATCCGCAACAGGGTGCGCAACCCGGCGGGGCGCCGCAGCGGCGGGTTGGCGACCACCTCCGGGTCGATGCTCGCCCGGTACCGCTCGTCGATCATCGCGGCGGGGACGGCCGTGCCGTCGTAGACCAGGTAATCGCGGATGAACCGTTCGAGCTTCGCCCGTGTGGGGCCGTCGCCGCCGTAGTAGCCGAGCAAGCACTTCAAGCCCGGCGTCGGCGGACGTCGGGTCGTGCCGATCCCGCCCGGGCCCATGAGGATCAGCCGTCCGACCCGGTCGGGCCGGTCCAGCGCCAGCCGCAGCGCGGCGGCCCCACCGTAGGAGTTGCCGACCAAGTGGGCCCGTTCGATGCCGAGCTCGTCGAGCAGCCCACGTACGGCGGCGGCCAGGTCACCGAAGGGTTCGGACTGGTCGATCTCCTTGCTGGACCGGCCGTAGCCGGGCAGGTCCGGCACGATCACATGGAACCGCTGGGCCAGGGCGTCGACGTTGCGGGCGTAGTTCGACATCCCGGAGGCTCCCGGCCCGCCGCCGTGCAGCAGTACCACCGCCGCACCGGCTCCCCGCTCGGTGACCGCGATGTCCCGCGCGCCGACCCGCACCAAGCGCTGATCCGCGGTGATTTCCTCGACGCTCACGTGACCTCCCGCAGCCCGGCGTCATTAATGTAACGAGCGTTACAGTTGTAGTGGCCGCTACGGTAAGCTTCACTGCTGACATCGTCAAGACATCAGCCGGAAACCTGGGAAGGGTGCGATGACGGAATCTCGCGGCGAACGCAAACGGCGGGCCAACGGTGAGGAGTCCCGCCGCCGCATCCTCGACGCCGCCGCCGAGGTCGCCGGCGTGCGCGGCTACGACGGCACCAGCATCGCGCTGGTCAGCGAAAAGTGCGGCCTGCCTGCCAGCTCGATCTACTGGCACTTCAAAAACAAGGACGACCTCATCGCCGCCGTCATCGAGCGCAGCTTCGACATCTGGGCCGACGCCCTCACCCTCCCCGGCGACGACACCGACCCCGCGCTGGACCGCGTCACGGAGCTGGCGGGTCAGGTCGCCAAGACCCTGCTGGACTCGCCCGACTTCCTCCGCCTCGGGCTCATGCTCACCCTCGAGCGGCGTCCCGAGGAGCCCAGCGCCCGCCGCATGTTCCTGCAGGTCCGTGACGTCGCCCGCGCGCGACTCGCCACCGTACTCGCCACGCTCGCCCCGGACGCCGACCGCGACGCGATCGACCTGGTCGCCACGTACGCCATCGCCGGCGCCGATGGGCTCTTCATCGCCAAGGAGATCGGCGGCGACAGCGTGGACCTCAGGCCGCTGTTCGACCTGCACGCCCGCGCCCTCTACGACGCCCTCACCCGCCTGACCGACGGTCGCCCGGCCACGGAGACCCCATGACCGAGGGCACCACCGATCCGGTCGCCGCCGCCTACCGCCGGCTGCGTACCGCCGCGCGGACCCGCACACCGTGCCCGCCGGTCCGCCACCTCATCGGCCCGGACGACGAGACCCTGGCCTACGCCGTCCAGCGCCGGTTGACCGAGGCCCGGATCCGGGACGGCGGGCGGACGGTCGGGCGCAAGGTCGGGCTCACCTCCCCGGCCGTGCAGCGTCAACTCGGCGTGGACCGGCCCGACTTCGGCATGCTTTTCGACGACATGGCCTGCCCGCAGTCCGCGGCGATCAGTCTCGACCGGCTGCTGCAACCCCGCATCGAAGCAGAGGTCGCTTTCGTCCTCTCCGACGACGTGACCGACCCGGGCGTCACCGCCGTCACGGTGCGCCAGCGGGTCGCCCACGCGGTGGCGGCACTGGAGATCGTGGACAGCCGGATCGCCGGCTGGGAAATCAGCTTCGCGGATACCGTCGCCGACAACGGCTCGAGCGGCCTGTTCGTCCTCGGCGCCGACCGGGTACCGCTCGGCGCCGTCGAACCGGCGGCGGTCCGGATGACCATGTACGTGGACGAGTCCCAAGCATCGACCGGCTCCGGCGAGGCATGCCTCGGCGATCCGATGGAGGCCCTCGCCTGGCTCGCGCGCACGGCCCTGGCCCACGGCGACCCGCTCCGCGCCGGTGACGTCGTCCTCTCCGGCGCACTCGGGCCCATGGTTCCGGTCACCCCCGGCATGCACGTCCGCGCCCACCTCACCGGCCTCGGCAGCGTCGAGGCCACCTTCGCCACCCCCGTCACGAAAGGCGGCAGCTGATGTCGCGTACGAAGGTCGCCGTCATCGGTTCCGGCAACATCGGTACCGACCTGATGATCAAAGTGCTGCGCCTGTCGGACAGGCTGGAGATGGCCGCCATGGTGGGCATCGACCCGGCCTCCGACGGCCTGGCCCGCGCCCGCCGCCTCCGCGTGCCGACCACCGCCGAGGGCGTCGCAGGCCTTATCGCGATGCCCTGCTTCGCCGACATCGCCGTGGTCTTCGACGCCACCTCGGCCGGGGCGCACCGCGCCAACGCCGCCGCTCTTGCCCCGTACGGCAAGATGCTCGTTGATCTGACCCCGGCGGCGATCGGGCCGTACGTCGTGCCCGCCGTCAACCTCGACGCGCACCTCGACGCCGGCAACGTCAACATGGTCACCTGCGGGGGACAGGCCACCATCCCCGTCGTCGCGGCGGTGTCGCGAGTGACGCCCGTGCCGTACGCCGAGATCGTCGCCTCCATCGCCTCCCGATCCGCCGGTCCCGGCACCCGCGCCAACATCGACGAGTTCACCGAGACCACGGCCGCCGCCATCGAACAGGTCGGCGGCGCCCGGCGCGGCAAAGCCATCATCATCCTCAACCCCGCCGAGCCACCGATGATCATGCGGGACACCGTGCAGTGCCTCATCGGCCCCGCCGACCACGACGCGGTGGGCGCCAGCATCGAGCAGATGATCACAGACGTCGCCGCGTACGTCCCCGGCTATCGGCTCAAGCAGCCCGTGCAGTTCACCCCGCTGGCGCCGGACGAACCGGTCCACACCCTGCTGCCCGACGACAGGACACCGGTCACCACCAAGGTGAGCATCCTGCTGGAGGTCGAAGGCGCCGCCCACTACCTGCCCGCCTACGCCGGCAACCTCGACATCATGACCTCGGCGGCACTCCGGGTCGCCGAACGCCTCGCCGCAGCACAGGGAGCCATCCGATGAACGCCACCGCACCCGCCCGCCGCCTGTTCATCCAGGACGTCACCCTCCGCGACGGCATGCACGCCACCCGGCACCGCATCACCCCGGCCGACGTCACCCGGATCGTCACCGCACTCGACGCCGCCGGCGTCGACGGCATCGAGGTCGCCCACGGTGACGGGCTCGCCGGCGGCAGCCTCACCTACGGCCCCGGCAGCCACACCGAACGGCAGTGGATCGAAGCCGCCGCAGCCGCCGTCACCCGCGCCCGCCTCACCACCCTGCTGCTGCCCGGCATCGGCACCATTCACGACCTCAAACAGGCCCACGCCCTCGGCGTACGGTCGGTCCGCGTCGCCACTCACTGCACCGAGGCCGACATCGCCGCGCAGCACATCGCCACCGCCCGGGAACTGGGCATGGACGTCTCCGGCTTCCTCATGATGACCCACCTCGCCGAACCCGAGGAACTCGCCGCCCAGGCCAAGCTCATGCAGTCCTACGGCGCCCACTGCGTCTACGTCACCGACTCCGGCGGCCGACTCACCCTCGACGGCGTCCGCGACCGGGTCCGCGCCTACCGGGACGTCCTCGACCCCGCCACCGAGATCGGCATCCACGCCCACGAGAACCTGTCCCTCTCCGTGGCCAACAGCCTCGTCGCCGTCGAGGAGGGCACCACCCGCGTCGACGCGTCCCTCGCCGGACACGGCGCCGGCGCCGGCAACTGCCCTATCGAGCCGTTCATTGCCGTGGCCACCGTTCAAGGCTGGCAGCACGGCTGCGACCTGTTCGCTCTCCAGGACGCCGCCGACGACCTCGTCCGCCCGCTGCAGGACCGACCTGTCCGCGTCGATCGGGAGACCCTTACTCTCGGCTACGCCGGCGTCTACTCCAGCTTCCTGCGTCACGCCGAAATCGCCGCACGGCAGTACGGTCTCGACGCCCGGGACATCCTGCTTGAAGTCGGCCGGCGGAAGCTCATCGGCGGCCAGGAAGACATGATCCTGGACATCGCACTCGACCTCAGCCGCAGCTGATCGCCTGAGAGGCGCAGTTCAAGACGGGCGGCTCGGCTTGCTCGAGGTCGTCCTCGTCGTGGCACCGCAGCCGGCCGAGCAGCGCCAGCATTGAGACCGCCCAATCGAAAGGAAGGACAGGTGCCACGACCCCGACCGGAGGTTGTTGCCGGATAGCTGTGGTCGCCGGCAGCACGGCGGCTGCCGCCGGTGGGCCGGCCGGCTGCTTGTAGGCATCGTTCTGCAATCACATCAGCAGGGCGGGTGGCTCCGGTTCCCGGCTGCGGGCGTGCCACGCGTCCGCGACGGCGATTCCTGCGAGCACTGCGGTGGCGCCGGCGCCGGCGACCAGCGGAGGAGCATGCCACACGGCCGGGATCAGCAGACCAAGGGCGAGGAGCCCGATCAGCCGTGACAGGGAGATCCGGCGGAATACCTGCAGTTCGAAGGGAGCCCGCCCAAGCAGGAAGAGAGCAGGACCGCCGAGGATGGCCACGAGCCAATTCGGTTCCGGCCGGCTGGTTGGCTCGATGATGTACAGCTCGAAGCCGGCTCCCGCGAGAACAACACCGGAGATCATGACCAGATGAGTCAAGGCGGCCGCCACGGACTGCCGGGCCGGTTCCCGGGCGGCGGTGATGGCCCGGGGTAGGAGCAGGCCGGCGGTAGAAGTAGATGCGCCAGAGCTGCACGATGCCCACGAAGGCCAGCGCGAACCCCACCCCGTGCGAGAGCGCGAGGTAGCTGTCGGAGAACGCCCGGCCGGACACGAAAACTGCCTCACCCAAGCTGATCAAGAAAATCTGCTGCAACCGCTCGGCCAGGTGCTCGCCGGCGACCTGACTGCCGGCCCATCGGCGAAAGCCGACCACGAACCCGGGGAACTCGATGGCCAGCGCGAGCGCCCAGAGCGCACCCCGCAAGAGCGGGTCGTGAACCAGCGCCCCGGCGATCCACGGAACGGTGCTCCCGGCCAGCGACAGCAGCCCCGGTAGCGAGGAGCTGCCGGTTCTCACTTGCCTGGCCAGGAGGTAAACCAACAGACGGCTGATCCGGACCGCAACCCAGGCGCCGGCGAAGACCAGAGCCCGCTCCTCGAACCCCTGGGGCACCGCGACCGCCATCACGGTGGCACCGGCCATCGAGGAGAACACGAGGAACTGACCCGGCCGCGAATCCGGGTGCACTCGGCTGGTCAACGCGGCAGTGGTCTGCCACATGAACCACAAACCCAGAGACAGCAAAAGGGTCTCAGCGGACCCCCTGAAGCCGAGCCCACCGGAGTGAAAGTCGTCCAGGAGTCGCAAGCTGACCCGGTTGAGCGCGAAGACGAAGACCAGATCGAAGAACAGCTCGAGGATGGTCGCTCGGTGCCAGCTGGTCCCCTCCCGTACGCGCCGATCGTGGCCCGGCTCATCCATCCGTCATCAGTCTGGTTCGCCGCGGCAGGTGCGCCCGGCGTTCGCCTGCCTCGGCAATCCCATACCTGCGACCAAAAAACACGAGGCGGAGTATCCGCGGCGGGAGGCGATGAACCTGCCATTCCCGACGTCCGCCGTGCCTGCTGTCAGCTTCGCCGGAAAACTCACCCCTGTCATTTTAGGCGGCGTCCGACCGAACGCGGTGGTCAGGATTCAGGGCCTTCGCCAAGCGCCGGCGGTGTTCGGACGGCTTCACGGACCTGGCATAAGATCCCGAGATTCATCGCCCCGCAGTCCCGGGTTAGGCGGTTTCATCCACGCCTTCCCGGGAAGCCGCCACATATGTCTTCAGACCCGGGCGCATCGGCAAGACGCACCCTGGAGCGGGCGCGGGAGTCGGTTCAGCAGATCCACAAGGCTGCGGTCCGGCATCGCGACCCGAGCCTGCACGAACTAGCCGACCAGATAAGCGAGATCGCCATGATCTTGGGTCATGACGCCGGCCCGGTCCAGGAGTGGCGGCCGTGCCCGGTGTGCGGAGCCCAGCCAGGGTCGCACTGCCTCAATACGCCGGGGCACAAGATGGTCGACGGGATGCACCCGGAACGGACCAAGCTCTAGCGGAAGCAGAGAACTGGGCAACCAGCGTGCCGGCGTTCCTATCCGGCACAGTTCCGAGCGGCGTTACCTGATTCCGGGGTACGACGGGCTGCCGGCCACCGGCGAAGTGGCCGTGAGGCTGACCCAGCGGCACCAGCCGGACGTTGAACCGGCACGACTCGCGGGCTGTGACCGATTAGCGCCAGGGTTCATCCGTCCCTGACAGCGGCCCGGGCGGATGCCACTCCGCCCGCCACTGCCATCGCGCATGCGAAGTCCAGGTGAGCAGAGGGTCAGGAGAGGCGTGCTTCGAGGCCCGCGATGAGGGTTTGGATCGCGAACTGAAACCCGCGATCCCCGTCTGCGTCTGCGCTCGGTGCACTGGCCGATGCGGGGGCTGTGGGTTGCAGGGCGGCGAGGCGCCGGAGCGTTCCGTTGCCCTCGGCGAGCAGGAAGCCTGAGAAGAAGCTGGTGAGCACCGCTCCCACCGAGGCGACCTCGTGAGAGGGCACACCTGCAGTTCTCAGGATGCCGGTCAGTGCCGTCCAGAACGGGTCTTCCGGCTCGATGGAGTCCGGGCTGGCCAGGATGTGCACGATCAGGTTGGGGTGCCGGTGCGCCAGGGCCCGGAAGTCGTGCGCGAACCGGCCCAGCTGTTCCTGCCAGGTCCCCCCGTCGACGCGCGGCTGAAACTGCGCGGCGACGAGATTCTTCACGCCGCGTAGCAGCGCGGCCTTGTTCGGCACGTGGTGGTACAGCGACATCGGATTCACACCCAGCACCCCGGCCAGCTTCCGCATGCTCAGCGCGCCGAACCCGTCGGCGTCGATCAGTCGAAGCGCCGCGGTGTAGATGCCCTTTTCGGTGAGACGTGCGTCTCCTCGGCCACTTGAGGCCTGTCCAGTTGCAGCCATACACCGTATGGTAGCAGCAGCCATACGGTGTATGGCTGACGTCCGGGAACTCACCTTCGTTGGCCGGCCACCGCCGGCGACGTCGATGGAAGGGGTCAACCTGTTGAGCAACCTCAAGACCATCCCCGCCCCACCCGGGGTCCCGATTGTCGGCAACGCGTTGCAGATCCCGGCTGATGGACCGGCTGCGTTCTTCGAGGAGACGGCCGGTCGGTTCCCCGAGGGCATCTACCGGCTCGCGCTGCCCGGCCGCGAGCTCGTCCTGGTGTCGGACCCGGACCTGGTGGCGGAGGTGTGCGACGAGTCGCGCTTCTACAAGCCGATCGAGAAGCCGCACAGTGACGTTCGGGCGATCGCCGGGGACGGCCTGTTCACCGCGAGGCGGGACGAGCCGAACTGGGGCAAGGCGCACCGGATCCTCATGCCGGCGTTCAGCCAGCGGTCGATGAAGGCGTACTTCCCCGAGATGCTCGAGGTTGCCGAGGCGCTGGTCGGCAAGTGGCGGCGCAACGAGGGCAAGGACCTCGACGTGGTCGCCGACATGACCCGGCTGACCCTCGACACGATCGGGCTGACCGGCTTCGACTACCGGTTCGACTCCTTCGGCACTGAAGAGGTGCATCCGTTCCTGCAGGCCCTGGCTGACTCTCTGCACGAGGCCATGGGGCGGCTGAAGCAGCCGCCCTTCGTCACCGCACTGCGGCGCCGGCAGATTCGGACCTTCGAGGAGAACGTCCGCGTCATGCACTCGCTCGTCGAGGAGGTCATCCGCGAGCGCCGCGCGGGTGGGGGCGATGACCGCCGCGACCTGCTAAGTCTCATGCTCAACGCGGTCGACCCGGAGACCGGCGAGCCGCTGTCCGACGAGAACATTCGCAACAACGTGGTGACGTTCCTCATCGCCGGGCACGAGACCACCAGCGGTCTGCTCTCGTACGCCCTGTACCAGCTGCTGCGTAACCCGCACGTGCTGGCTCAGGCGTACGCGGAGGTCGACCGGCTGCTGCCCGGTGACACGGTGCCGACCTACGAGACGATCATGAAGTTGAACGTGATCCCGCGGGTCCTGGACGAGACCCTGCGCCTGTGGGGGCCCATCCCCGCGATCGCCCTGGCGCCGTACGAGGACACCGTGATCGGTGGCCGGTACGCACTGCCGAAGGACCAGCAGGTCATGGTCGTCATTCCGGCGCTGCACAAGCACCCCAAGGCGTGGGACCGGCCGACCGAGTTCGACATCGACCGGTGGCTGCCGGAGAACATCTCCCAGCACCACCCGCACGCCTACAAGCCGTTCGGCAACGGCGAGCGGGCCTGCATCGGCCGGCAGTTCGCCCTCACCGAGGCCCGGCTCGCCCTCGCCCTCGTCCTGCAGAACTTCGCGATCACCGACCCCAACGACTACCAGATCAAGGTCAAGGAGACGCTCACCCGCAAGCCGGACAACTTCCTACTGCGGGTGCGCTCCCGCCAGCCGTACGAGCGATTCGACACCGAGGTGCGGACGGCTCCGGAGCCGCAGGCAGCGGCGGTCGCGGTGAACGCCGTCGGCGTCACGCTACGCGTCGCGTACGGCTCGAACCTGGGCGCGTCGGAGGATCTCGCGCGCCAACTGGCCGGCCGGGCCGAGCAGTCCGGCTTCGACACCTCCCTGCTCACGCTGGACGAACTGGCCGACAACCCGCCCAGCGACGGAATCCTGGTCGTGGTCACGCCGAGCTACAACGGCAAAGCCCCGGACAACGCCCAGCGCTTCGACGCCCTGGCCGCCGGCGGACTGACGGCTGGATCGATGTCGCAGGTGCGGTTCGCGGTGCTTGGCAATGGCAACACGCACTGGATCACCTATCAGGCATTCCCCAAGCGGGTGGAGGCGGCGCTGCTGGCGGCCGGTGCGACGCCGATCGTGCCGCGCGGCGAGGTCGATGCGAACGGCGACTTCGACGGCATGGCGACCACGTGGATGGACGCGCTGTGGACGGCGCTGGCCGAGCAGTACGGCGCGGATACCAGCGCCACCACCAGCCAACAGCTGTCGCTGGAGGTCCTCACCGAGGCGCAGGTACGCCCGGCGGTGGTCTCCGAGAAGGCGTACCCGATCACCGTCGTGGCCAGCGAGGAGCTGGTCGGCGACCCGACGGGCCTGTGGGACTTCAGCGTCGAGGCGCCCCGGCCGCAGGCGTTGTCCATCACCGTGGAGCTGCCCGACGGCGTCAGCTACGACACCGGCAACCACCTCGCCGTCTTCGGCAAGAACGACCCCGAGCTGGTGGCGCGGGCCCTGCGGCTGTTGCGGGTACCCCGCGACCAGGTGGTCCGGCTACACCGTGCGGAGGGCAGCCAGCCCACGCACCTGCCGATCGACCTGCCCGTGACCGCCGAGCTGCTGCTGACGGAGTTCGTCGAACTGCAGGAGGTCGCTACCCGCGCCCACCTGTGGGCGCTGCTCGAGCACACCCAGTGCCCGTGGACCGCCGGCCAGCTCCAGGGCTACCTCGACGACACCGACGAGGCGCGCCACCGCTACCAGGACGAGATCCTGGCCAAGCGGGTCTCGGTCCTGACCCTGCTGGAGCGGTTCCCCGCCGTCGAGTTGCCGCTGGCCGTCTTCCTGGGGATGGCCGGGCCGATCCGACCGCGCTTCTACTCCATCTCCTCGGCGGCCATGGTCGAGCCGAACCGGCCCCGGCTGACCGTGGGCCTGGTGGAGGGTCCGGCACTGTCCGGCGACGGGGAGTACCGGGGGCTGGCCTCCCAGTACCTGGCCCGGCTGCGGCCCGGCGACGTGTTCTTCGGTTACGTACGCGTCCCGGCCCCGCCGTTCCACCCGCCGGCCGACCCCGCGACACCGATGATCCTCGTCGGACCCGGCACCGGGTTCGCGCCGCTGCGCGGCTTCCTCGAGGAGCGTGCCGCCCAGCAGGCGAGCGGTGTCGAGATCGGTCTGTCGAAGGTGTTCTACGGCTGCCGGCATCCCGAGCACGACTGGCTCTACCGCGACGAGATGCAGGCGTGGCAGCAGGCCGGCGTCGCCGAGGTTCACCTGGCGTTCTCCACCGTGCCGGATCACCCGTACCGGTTCGTGCAGGACGCCATCACCGCCGACGGCGTCGGCATCTGGGACGCGATCCAGAACGGCGCGCACCTCTACGTCTGCGGCGACGGCAGGCGGATGGCCCCTTCGGTACGGCAGGCCCTGGCCGGCATCTATCTCAGCCACACGGGCGGTAGCGCCGACGACGCCGAGAAGTGGCTCGACCAGCTCGAGGCCGACGGGCGCTACCAGCAGGACGTCTTCGCCTGATCACCGATTGAGCCCAGTACGGCGCGGAAGCGCCGCATCCGGACAGCCATGCCCCGCGCGGTGGGGGCCACCATACGCACCGCGAGACAAGGAGAATGTCATGTCCACCATGCTTGCCGGCCGGCTCGACTACAAGACGGGCGAGTTCGCGATGGAGGAGGTGCCCGTCCCGCAGCCCGGACCGGGCCAGGTACGGATCAAGGTAGCCGCGGCCGGCATCTGCCTGTCCGACGTCCACCTCATCGACGGGAGCCTGCGGCTGGAAACGGGCGTCGACAAGGTGACCCTGGGGCACGAGGTCGCCGGCGTCATCGACGCGGTCGGGGCGCAGGTGCCCGCCGACTGGCAGGTCGGGCGGCGCGTGCTGCTGCAGGCCGGCCAGCCTTGCGGCTCCTGCGCGCCCTGCCTCCTCGGGCGGGTGGGCCAGTGCCAGCACCCGCTGACCCGCGGGGTCGACTACGACGGCGGCTGGGCCGAGTACGCCATCGCCGAGCACTTCACCCTCGTCGGCGTGCCGGACGATCTTCCCCTGGAGCAGGCCGCGATCATCCCCGACGCGGTCTCCACCCCCTGGGGTGCGATCGTCGCCACCGGCGAGGTACGCCCCACCCAGGCCGTCGGCGTGTGGGGGCTGGGCGGGCTGGGCGCCCATGCCGTCCAGTTGTTGCGTCTCGTCGGGGCCGCCCCCATTGTCGCCGTGGATCCGATCCCGGATGCCCGGGCTCGGGCTCTCGCCCTGGGTGCCGACCATGTCCTTGACCCCGGCGCCGCCGATTTCGCCGAGCAGGTCCGCCGGATCACCGGCGAGCGCGGCCTCGACGTCGCCTTCGACCTGGCCGGCGCCCCGCCGGTCTGGACCCAGGCCCAGACCGTGCTCGCCAGCGAGGGCCGGCTGGTCCTGGTCGGACTGGCACCCCAACCGCTGACCATTCACCAGACGACGCTGTTCAGCTACCTGAAGCAGCAGGTCCGCGGCCACTACGGAAGCGCACCGGAGCACGTCGAGCAGCTCGTCTCCCTGGTGGGCCACCACCGCCTCGACCTCTCCGGGTCGATCAGCGACGTGCTCCCGCTGTCCGAGGCGCCCCGAGGCGTCGAACGGCTCGTGAAGAAGGAAGGCAGCCCGATCCGACTGATTCTCAAGCCCTGATACCCACTGCGGGTCGTGAGACTCTCGACTCCCGCCCCGCGTTCGGCGCTGGCGTGCCGGCAGGCCGGGTGGGCCTGCCGGCAGGTCGGCACGTTGACCGGGCTGGCCCGGGTCGAATCCACCGCACAGGCACTACAAGGGGTTCGGTCGCGGCGTTCGCAAGCGGCTGGTGCGCCAGTGGAGTTCACATCCCGCCCTGCGGCATGTGAGGCGCTGGGCCTACAACCACAACCCCACCCGCATTTCGGGCAAGCACACAGGTCGTTGGGCGGGCATCCCGCCCACAGTTGACTCCGGCAGTGGGGCCGCAGAGGGATTGAACCGCCCCGGGTCTGGTAGCGACCCGGGGTCGGTAGCGGGCACGGCGCGTTCGATGCTGTCGCGGCCGTGGATGCGCCAGCCTCCGCCGTTGCGTAGGCGTCCGAGTTTCTTGACGTCGACGTGGATCAGGTCGCCGGGCCGTTCACGTTCATAGCGGCGGACCGGCTCGCCGGTGGCCGGTGGAGCCAGGCCCGGGTGCAGGCCGCGCCGGGTCAACACGGCGTGCACTGTCGAGGCGGGCATCCCGAGCATCGGTCCGAGCCGGCGGGCCCGACTT